>PDON01000034.1 GCA_002742935.1 Candidatus Cloacimonadota bacterium
ACATAGTATTTTTTGGAGAAATATCAGATCGTTTTATTATTGAGCAATAATTTTTGAAAAATTATAGGAATTTTAAAGTCTCATGAAATATGCGGGTTAGTAATACTATTGTTTACCTGTTTGTTCTCTAATTTAAGGATCTTTTGAAACTAAGGAGTAGAAATATGAAGTTCTTAACGATTTTAATCCTTATACTTACAACTAAACTATTACCTCTTGATATAAAGTTATCAAAAATATGCTCTAAAGATATTCTTTCTATAAATAGCAAAGGATTATTAAATGGTATCGTTTTTGATGATGATAAATTTTATATTCCCGATGGAGATAAAAATTGTATCTGTGTTACAGATCTAGAGTTTAACAAACTAGCAACTATTGGTAGAAAAGGAAGTGGACCTGGAGAGTTTCAAAATTTAACATCAATAGTTGTAGATGATAAAAATATCTTTGGATTGGATTATAAAAAAAGAGAACTATCCATATTTGATAAGAATAGTTATAAATATAAGTATTCATTAGAAACAGGTAATGATAGAGTTTTTGAAATTTTTAGAATTGGAGATAATATTATAAATCGTTCTCTAAAGATTGATTATAAAACAGGTCTATTTGGTGGGACGGTAAAGAAAATAATATTTGCTAAGAATAGAAAAATTGAATACAAAGAAATATATTCAAAGTATAGCAATCAAAAGTTAAGAAATGGAACATCTTTTCCCTTCTTTTTATCTGTAAACAGTAATAAAGCAATCATAAACTTGAAATCAGATAATAATTTCCATTTTTCGATAATAGATTCATCTTTAAATATCTTAGATATTAAGAAAAGATATAAAAGAAAATCTATTACTAAAATAGATAGGGATTTACAAAAGAGAGGTGCTTTTGGGAAAAACAAGTATAAGCCTGCATATTATGAGGTCTATAACTTGGAAAACAGTTTAATTGCCGTTAACATATCTGAGGATAGAAAACCATCCAATAAAGATAAGTTTCTAGTCGATTTATATAAGTTTGATAAATATTTAGGTAGATTAGAGTTTAAGTTTATGGATAGTATTAATGAGTATGATTCATCAAAAAATATCTATTTTGTGGATAAATATTTAATCATTTTAGATAAGGAAAGTTCCATAGCTGATATTTATACCTATGAAATTGTGGAGTAAACCATTATGCCCAAAATTCTTTTAAATCTAATTATTGTAAATTTACTTTTAGGATTTTCTTTAAAAAAAGAGATTAAAAAAGATTATTCAGACTCTGGTTTAAATATACATCTTAGTGATTATTATGGAAAAGACAATAGTGAAGATTGCAACTATTGTATCTCTAAAGGAAGAGGGTTTACAAACTCAATCGCAAAGTTAGACAAGGAATTTAATACAATTAAGGTCGTTGAAGCTCACGGTTCAGGTCCTGGAGAATTAATAAACCCTACCCATTCATTTTTTAATAATGGGAAACTATATATTACTGATCATAAAAGAAAGATTATAAATATTTATGATTCAGATCTTAATTTTATTAAGCATATTAATAGTAAGTTTGATTTTTTAAACCTTAAACCTTACTCTGATTCCCTTTTTGTTGGCAAATATCTTTCTGTAAAACCTAGTAAGGTTAAAAATAAATATTTTTTTGTTCATTCTCTATTTGATCAAGATTTTAATGAGGTTATTAAACTTAATGAAGCTAACTCTAAAAAAAATATTAGCTCTATCTGTGATATAGATTATAATAGTGGTAAAATTTACATTGTAGAAAACTCTTATGATTTTATAATTCATATCTTTAATAGTAAGGGAATAAAACTTGAAACAAAGGTCAAAAGAAGACCTAAAATAAGATTTAGTAAATCTGAAATTAAAGGTGAAGATAATTGGTTTGTGGGAATTGATGGAGAGAAATACAAGTACTCAATCTTACTTTTTGCTGTTGATGGTAGTGGAGGATTTTATATCTCACCTAGTTATACAGTGTTTAAAGATAAAGATAGGTTTAAATTTCCTTTACACCATTATGATAAGGATCTTAACTTGATTGATAAAATGAATGTTGATTTCATAAAAGGTTACTATAATAGAATAAGTGGTAAAACAACTAAAATTAAAAACGGAAAACTTATTGCAAATGACTTCTTCAATAGTATTTTAGAGGTTTATAAAATAGAAAAATAACAGTTTCTGAGCTATTACTAGGAGAAACCCAATGAAAATTTATACTATATTAATTTTAATCTCTATTCTCTTTTTATACGGAAAACCCTCTTTTAAATTAGATCTCGAAAGTAAAGTTTCAATAGATATAAACTCTATTGACGAAAGGTTTATAACTTTTGGAGGGTTTTATATTGATAACTCTGATAATCTTTTTATCGTTGAGGGGTATAAACAATTTATAGTTGTAGTATCTCCAGAGGGTAAGGTTTTAAATAGATTTGGAGCTAAAGGAAGTGGTCCTGTAGAGTTTTCTTTCATAAATGGTATTGGATTTTTTGATAGAGAGATAGTTCTTGGTGATATGCTTGAAAAAAAATTTACCTTTATTGACTCTAAAGAATATAAACATATAAAATATCTACCTTTTTTTAATAGGCAAGATTATGTTATTAATTTTTTCTCTAAGGGATTTATTGGATCAAAATTTAATATTATGGAAAATAGGATAGATGGAAGTGAGTGTTTTATTTATAATTTTGAAAGGGATCAGTACAAAAAGTTGAAACAATTTAGCTTTGATATTAAGGGTAATGGAAGAGGTAATTTTGCAATAGACAGATACAAAACTCCAAAACAAGCTACAGATGAAATAAAATATATTTATCTATTCCAACAATCTTGTTCAAAGTATGAAATTTCAATGTATGATATTGAGGGTAATTTTATCAAAAATATCTCAAGAAGATATAGAAATATCCCTTTCTCAAAACATGAAAAAGAGATTAGAAGAATGCTTGGTGCAGAAAAGAGAGATAAGTTTAGTATCTATAATATTTTTGCTGATAATGGATACTTATTAGTAAATAAAGCTACTCATATAAGAAGAGAAGAGGATCAGAGTAAGTTTTATGTAGATATCTACAAAGATGGGGAGTTTATAGAAGAAACAATATTAGATTTTATAGATGGTTTTAATTGTTGGCATGCAAATAATAGTTTTAAAATAAAAAATGGAAAAATATACATATTTAATGGAGATGAAAATATTTTAGATATTTATAAATACGAGATAACAGAATAATGCTAAACTTATTATTACAAATTCCTACCTAATCTCATCTAAACCCATAACTATAAAATCATCCACATTTCTATCCTCTTTACTAAAGGCTATTCCTACACAGATGATATCTCTATCGTTAGTTAAATATTTCTCGTAATACTTTTTACTCTTTATCTGATCCATAGCAGATTTTGCACTGCTCATTTTAAATTCCATTATGTAGATATAGTTTTCAGTTTTGACTACAGCATCAATTACACCCTTATTTGTTTTCTCTTCAACCTTAATATCCGTTCCAATAAACATTAAAATCAGGTAGATAACAGTATGATAGTAGCTTTCATATCTTCCACTTGAAAGATTATCCGGAATAGATGCAAAAATAGATCTCATAACCTTAATAAAAAGCTCCATATCGTTACTTCTGAAAGCGGAGAGTATCTTTCTCATATTGCTTGAATGGATATCTACTTGAACTCCAGCAAGTTCAGATCCTAAAAATAGATAAAAAGATCTTCTCACTTCTAAATTTGGATAACCTAGATTATAGGATAAAGAGTAATTATACTTATCAATCTCTTTACTTTTTATAGTTAAATATCCTGCTTGAAATAGAAGAACTGTCATATTTATATTTTCTATATTGTATGAATCCAAAGCTTCTTCAGTTACACTCAATAAACCTTTATCATACTCTTTTACATCAATACCTCTTTCCCTTATAAGTTTAAGCAGAAATGTAGCAGTTCCGGATTTAAACCAAAAATTTTTAAATTCTCTATCATTCAAAAAACTTATTACAGAGTATGGATTATAAACAAAGGTTTTACCATCCCAAGAGTATCCATTGTACCATAATTTTATAAGGTTCATTAAACCTTTCCTATCGAGATTAAACTCATCTTCAATCTCTGCTAAATACTCTCTATAATTATCTTCAATCTCTTTTTCGCTATATCCTGTAATATCTGCATACTGCTTTTTTATTGTTATATCGGTTAAATTGTTGAGTTCACTAAAAAACGATACTCTACTAAACTTTGAAACACCTGTTATAAAGAGTAGTTTGATATGTTTATCCAAATCCTTAACTACAGAGTAGAATTTTTTTAATATCTCTCTATTTTTTTCAGCTGTTTTTATGTCAGTAATATAGTCAATAATTGGCTTATCGTATTCATCTATCAAAATAGCAACAGGATTTGTTTTGCTAAGCTTTTGAATAAGTTCTTGAAATTTTACAGAATAATCTCTTTCTTCAAGTTTAATATTATACTTTTTAGCAATATTTGAAACAAGCCTATCAAGAGCTTCTGGTAGGGTATAGGTGTCAAGACCAATTCCAGAAAGACTGATTTTTATAACTGGGAACCTTTCCTCAAAGTTCCACTTATCATAAATCCAAGTATCTTTAAAAAGATCTTTATTTCCACTAAATAGTTCATCTATAGTATTAACCAATAAGGATTTTCCAAATCTTCTTGGTCGAGAAAGAAAACAGTACTTTTCATTTTCTATCAGTTTTTTGATGATTTTTGTTTTATCCACATATACTCTATTATGTTTTCTAAGTTCTGATAGCTCTTGTATTCCTAAGCCTAGCTTTTTCATAGTAGATTCCTAAAGTAAATTGATACAATTACAATATAGGAATATTTTTATTTTATTGCAAAACAAGGGGAAGAGAAACGAGATTGCCTTAAAAGTAAGACTTTCAAAAAACGAGTAGTACAAGCAACTATTTTTTATAAATCCATAGCCTAAAACAGTATGATATTTGAGGGAAAAAGTGATGACGCAGTAATAGGGAGTTTATCGAAAATTGATAGATTCTCGATTGGATTTACCGATAATGGAAAATCCAATCAAGAACAAGATTGCTGAAACATTTTAAAAATTATCTCTAAAAAAGTCTCTACTTTTTAAGCATATCAAAAGCTTGCCTATACTTCTCACTAGTTACCTTTAAAACATCTAAAGGAAGAGCCGGAGCAGGGAAATCCTTATTCCACTTACCCTCTTTTGTAAGGTTTTCAAGGTAATCTCTCAAATACTGTTTATCAAAACTTTTCTGACCTCTACCCTCTTCATAATCATCAAGTGGCCAAAATCTCGAAGAGTCTGGAGTTAACACCTCATCAATAAGGAGTAGTTCACCATTATAGATACCAAACTCAAACTTAGTATCAGCAATAATAATACCCTTAGTCCTGGCAAACTCACTAGCTTCTTTATACAATTTTAAAGATATCTCTTTTATCTTTTCCGAAAGATCTTTACCAATAATCTCTACCATTTTTTCATATGAGATATTTTCATCGTGAAGACCTTGCTCAGCTTTTGTTGAAGGTGTAAATATAGGCTCCGGAAGTTTTGAAGAGTTTACCAACCCTTTTGGAAGCTCTATACCACAAACAGTTTGAGATCTATTATACTCTTTTAATCCAGAACCGGCTAGATACCCCCTTACAATAGCCTCTATAGGAAGAGGTTTACATCTGTGAACAACAATAGATCTACCCTCTAAATACTCTTTGTAAGGTTCTAAAATAGGGAAATCTTTTACAGGATCTGTAGAGATAATATGGTTCTTAACAACATCGCTAAACTTATCAAACCAAAAGTTTGCAACCTGAGTTAAAACTACACCTTTTTGAGGAATAGGATCATCCATAATAACATCAAAAGCTGATATTCTGTCAGTAGTGATAATAAGAAGTTTATCATCATCTATCTCATAAATCTCTCTTACCTTACCTGTACTAAAATGTTTAAGTTCTTTAATATTAGTTTCTCTCTTAATCTCCATTATTTAGCCTCTCTTTGTTTTTTAATTTCTAAAATATAAGTTAAAAGTGTAATTAAAATCCCTAAAACAGTTAAATATTTTCCAACTATATAAGGGGTTGATTCATAATTAAAACTCAAATGGTACTCACCTTTTTCCAAAGGTATAGCTCTATATGTTAAATTTGCTCTATAAATGGTATGATCTTTTCCATTTTGATCTGTAACTTTCCAATGAGGCATATAGTTATCTGAAACAAATAGAATACCATTCTCCTTCATATCAACATCAATTATACAACTATTACCTTCCCATCTATAATCCTTAACCTTTCCAACCTCTTTATTGTCAGATCTAGGTGTAAAATCGATCTTTTCCGGTAATAGAATAGTATTTTTAAAGTCAAATTCAGAGTTTAACATTCTCTGTGGAGCGTTATCATCAGAGACCACCTCATACTTGCCTACAGTCCAAGCTCTTGGCATATAACTATTATTTGGAATAACCTGAGGTTTACCATCTTGACCTTTAAACAGTATATATTTTACCCCTGAGATATTGAGGAGATTATTTATATTACCACTGCTTAAACCACTCATTATATTTTTGTCAGTGTTTACACCATCTTTATTAACACCTCTATAGTATCTATGCCACTTGAGTTCATTATCATGGAATCCACCGAGGGTTTCAATACCGTGAATACCAAGCTCATTTCTACTATAACCATTAGCATTCAACACCCTAAATGGTTCTTTTTCAAGTTGATCTTTAAGCTGATCTATTAGAGGATCTGAACTAAACTTAACACCGAGATCTGCTCTATCGACAGTTTTGATAAACTTTTTATTTACCCTATAGGTATCTCCAAAGATTAAAACTCCCATAATTATAGTAAACACCATTATTGTAAGCTTACCCTTAATAAATCTATCACTTATAACAAGAGCAATAATAGTAATGATTATAGAGATTATTGCTCCAACTCTAATCTGTGGTATATAGCTAGAATCTGGCATAACTCCTGTTCCAAAAAGAGAGTTGAAAAGGGAAGGAACTAAAGGAATAATAAAGAGAACAGCTATAACGCCACCAAAGATCTTAAACCTCTTTTTTACTATATCATTATACTCCTTACCTACAAAGTTTTCTATATAGTTAAACATAATTGTCATTGCTGTAACAGTTGAGAAAGTGAAGAGGTACATAGACATACTTTGACCTCTAAGAAGTTTAACCCCAGGGATAAGTTTATATGCTAAATAGAATAGTGGAGTGTGATCTACAAGCGAGTATAGCAGGAAAAATAGTGCCGTTACAGAGAAGAAGATTAGATGAGATTTATATCTTCCTCTATAGATAAATAATCCTAGAAGAGTAAATATAATTGGTAGGATTCCACTATATTCACTATTGAGTTTAAACATATTTCTACCCCAATAGGTATCCCCTCTACGGCTTCTCTCCTCCCCTAATCTATTTTTATCATAGTACTCTATAACCCTATCTTTACTAATACCGTTTTGGCTTGCCATCTGATCTATCAAAACCTGTTTACTACTACCCTCTCCACAAAACTCAGGTACAATAAGGGATACAGCCTCTTCCGGATGAAGTCCCCAAGAGATTGCATGCTCAAAGGAGGTTTTAGCGTCTGTTCCTCTTATGGAGTACTCTTTGTAAAGATATGGTGGAAGTAGTGATACAGCTCCAATAACTAGACCGAAGATCATAGATAGGGCAAAGTTTGAACCGTTGAAAAAAAGCCCTTTAAGATCTTTGCTTTTCTTGTATCTTCTAATAACAATAAATATAAAGTAGAAAAAGATAAGCCATAGTCCAAAGTAGGTAACATGAACCCCTGAACTCAAAATCATAAGACCTACAATAAAGCCTAGATAGATTAGATTTCTAACACCTTTACCATACATATATTTATGAAGAAAATTAAAAGCTAATGGAAATAGAGCAGCTACATACATTTTAGCATCATGACCCGGATGAACAAGAGTAACAAACATAGGAGCTGTCATATAGGATAAAGCACCCAAGAAAGATGAGATCCTTTTCATACCAAAGTTTCGTAGGAAGATAAACATAAATACCCCTGCAAGAAAAACATGGATAACAAGTTTAGCTCCTAGAGCTTTATAGAGAGGTATAAAAAATTTGAGTATTGTAGCAGGATAAAAGGTATCTCCATGCATAGCATCTACAAATGGTAATCCGGAGGTAATAAATCTATCCCATAGAGGCATCTCCAAATTCTCTTTTACAAAATCTGCATACATCTGTCTAAAAAAAACACCACTCTCAATTTGATCAGAACTAAAAAGGAGATCATCGGAGAATATGAATCCGGAGAAAAGGATTATTGTAGCTAGTAGAAAAACTAATATAGGCCATATTTTTTTAATCATTAAAAACTCCATAAACTAGGATTTACTGTAAAGCTTATTCAACATTACCCTCAATATAATTTACTAAATGAAAAGTTGTTAGCTTTTTTTTAATATATAGTAATTAAAAAAATATGATCTATGGCAATAATGCCTAATTAAGCTTTTAGGTGAAAAAGAAAGTGAAAGGCAGAAGACGGGAGACGGAAGATGAGAAATTACCCCTCTGTCCTTTGGGCATCTCCCCTTGGAAAGGGGATAAGTTATGAATTGTAGAGCCGTTGCGTGCAACGGCTGAGGCTGCCTTAAAAAGTCAGACTGGATAGAAACGAGTAGTACAAGGAATTTAATTTTATGTGATCCATTGCAGAAAAAAATTAGGATGCAGTAATGCGAAGCTTATCGGAGGTCTGAAAACAAAATAGAGACAGGTTGTAACCTATCTCTACTTTAATTTTATAAACTTTTATGCTTCTATAAACCAAATAAATAGATAACTTTTTAATTAAAAAGATACTATCTGTTCATTATTTTAAACAGCTCAATATTTGTATCTGTTTCAGCCATTTTTGACTTAACAAACTTCATTGATTCAATATTTGTCATAGGAGCTAACATCTTTCTTAAAATCCACATCTTATTTAATGTAGATCTATCTAAAAGAAGATCCTCTTTTCTAGTACTTGATTTATTAATATCAATAGCAGGATATATTCTCATCTCTGAAAGTTTTCTGTCAAGAGTAAGCTCTAAATTACCCGTACCCTTAAACTCTTCAAAGATAACCTCATCCATTCTAGATCCGGTATCAACTAAGGCAGTAGCAATAATTGAAAGAGATCCCCCCTCTTCAATATTTCTCGCAGCACCATAAAATCTTTTTGGCTCATAAAGGGCATTTGCATCAACACCACCAGAGAGGATTCTTCCACTGTGAGGAGCAACAGCATTGTAAGCTCTCGCAAGCCTTGTGATACTGTCTAAAAGAATAACAACATCATTTCCATACTCAACCATTCGTTTTGCCTTCTCAAGAGCCATTTTTGCAACAGAGATATGTCTTTCCGGCTTCTCATCAAAGGTTGAACTCACAACCTCACCCTTAACAGCTCTCTGCATTTCAGTAACCTCTTCAGGTCTCTCGTCAATAAGAAGCATAATAACTGTTGTTTTAGGACTATTAAGACTTATAGCATTTGCAATCTGTTTTAATATAGTTGTTTTACCTGTTTTAGGAGGAGAAACAATTAAAGCTCTCTGTCCTTTACCAATAGGTGTAAAAAGATCTAAAATTCTTAATGTTTCATTTTCAGATTTAAACCTCTTATTTTCAAGGGTAAATCTATCATCAGGGTGAAGAGGGGTAAGATTTTCAAATCTTATAGATCTCCTAACCCTTTCAGGATCCATTCCATTAACACTATCTATTTTTAAAAGTGCAAAAAATTTCTCTCCCTCTTTAGGAGATCTTATTTGACCACTTACATAGTGTCCTGTTCTAAGACCAAATCTTTTAATTTGAGTAGGAGATACATATATATCATTTTTACCGGCTAAATAGTTTGTATTTGGAGACCTAAGAAAGCCAAAACCATCTGAAAGGACCTCTAGAAGACCATCACCCTCAACAATATCCTGTTTTTGTGCATTATTCTCCAATATTCTAAAAATAAGATCCTGTTTCAAAAGACCTGCGTAATCTTCCAAACCTATTGTATCAGCTATTTGATGCAACTCCTTAACGGTTTTCTTCTTTAAAGTTTTAAGATCCATAGTGATCTCTTCCATCAGACTACTCCTGTTATAAACTTTTATTTTTAATAATTTTAAACTGAAAAAAATAAGACAAAATTTAATTGATACATTGACTGATAAAGTCAGACAAGACAAAATGTGAACCTGTGACTAAAATCAAATCTCCCGAACAATATTTTCTGAGAATTTGCCTAAAAGCTTCTCTTGAACTTTGGAAGGTATTAAACTGAGAATACCCGTTTCTTGAAATATAAGTTTTTAGATCATTAATATCAAGAGATCTTTTATTAAATGGTGGGAAAATTGCAATTTGATTTGAAATAGTTGATAAAATCTTCAAAATTTTCCCATAATCCTTATCTTTTAATACTCCGGTTATCAAATAAAGATTCTTGTAATCATAACTTTTAAGCTCCTCTTTCAAATTATTGAGCCCCTCTTGATTGTGAGCAGCATCCAAAATTATCCAAGGGTCTTTAGAGATCTCCTCCATTCTTCCCTTCACATAGAGGTTTGAAAGAGATTTTTTAAGCTGAACAACAGAAACAGGAAAATCACTGTTTAAAATCTCTACAGATTGTAAAACAGCCCTAAAATTCTTAATTTGAAACTTTCCATTTAAAGAAAAATTTGATCTTACAGGCTCTCCGTTGAACTTAAATGAGATTTGCCCGTTCTTATGAACTCTTATCTTTCTTCCGGATGTTAGATAAAAAGGTGATTTTAGGGAGTGAGCTTTTGATTTAAAAATATTTGAAATAAGCTTATTTTCCTCATTAACAACAAGAGGAACACCTCTCTTTATAATCCCTGCTTTCTCCTTTGCAATACCAACAATCGAGTTACCCAGAAAAGATTGATGATCATAACCAATGGTTGTGATTATAGAAAGAATTGGATCTACAATATTTGTAGAATCAAATCTACCGCCAAGACCTGTTTCAAAAATTACAAGATCAACATTTCTCTCTATAAAATATTGAATTGCTATTGCTGTAGTTGCTTCAAAAAATGTTGTATTAAATCTCTTAATACCATCCTTTAATTTAGAGGTAACAGAAGATAGTTCACTATCCGTAATCATCTCTCCATTAACCCTTATCCTCTCATTAAAAGAGGTTATATGGGGAGAGGTAAAGAGTCCAACCTTGTATCCAGAATATGAATATATTGAATTTAAAATATTTGCAGTAGAACCTTTTCCATTGGTTCCGGCAATATGAATAAACTTTAGGCTTTTGTAATCAATATTGTGATACTCCAAAAGATTTTTAATATTTTGAAGTCCAAGTTTTATTCCACTAAACTGCAAACTGTATAAAAACTCTAACACATCGTTCATTGTTTTATATCACTATTTTTTTTAACAGAGTAAATCCAAACAATCTATAAATAGAACCTTACTAAAGGTTTAATAAAAGATTAAAAATGAAGTTAATGTAAAAATAATCTTAGAACTTTAAGATCTAAAAAGATTCTAAAATTATGATAAATGTAGGTTTGATAAGTATAACAAAAAAGATAACCGCAAAAAGGGAGGAGATCCGTAAAGGAAACAGATCTCCCTATAGTAATAAGATTAATTAGATCTCTTCTTTTTTTCCGCTATACTCGCCTTAACAAAATCTCTAAAAAGAGGATGAGCTTTCATAACTCTTGATTTTAATTCCGGATGATACTGAACTCCAACAAACCAAGGGTGTTCCGGAAGTTCAATAGCTTCAACAAGATTAAGCTCTGTATTTCTACCGGAAGCAACCAGACCACAATCTTCTAAACTTCCAATAAATGAGTTATTAACTTCAAACCTATGTCTGTGTCTTTCCTTAATATTTTCGGTACCGTAGGCTTTATAGAGCTTAGTTCCTTTGCTAAGTTTACAACCGAAAGAACCAAGTCTCATAGTTCCCCCTTTAGATTTAACCTTTTTCTGATCTGCCATAAGATCAATAACAGGATATTTTAACTTTCTTGCAAACTCAGTACTATTGGCATTTTTCATTCCACCAACATTTCTTGCAAACTCAATAACAGCACACTGCATACCCAAACAGATACCAAAGAAAGGTATATTATTTTCTCTTGCAAACTTAACAGCCAAGAGTTTACCCTCAATACCCCTATGACCAAATCCACCGGGAACTAAAATACCGTCAGAATCTGAAAGTAACTCTGAAGGTCCATTTTTCTCAATATCTTCGCTAGCAACAAAATTTATATTAACCTTTGCATTGTTCTCACTTCCTGCGTGAATAAAAGCTTCTAAAATACTTTTGTAGGCATCTCCAAGTTCAACATATTTTCCAACAATAGCAATCTTAACATCCTTTTGAGGGTTTTTAATTCGTCTTACAACCTTTTTCCAATTTGCAAGATCAGCATCACCGGCTTCAAGATTAAGCTTGTTTAAAATTATCTCATCAACTTTACTCTTATAGAAAGAGAGAGGAACCTCATAAATAGAAGGGGAATCAGCAGCATCTATAACACATTTTTTTTCAACATTACAGAATAGGGCTATCTTTTCCTTATTTTCCTTTGGAAGCTTCTCTTCAGACCTACATATGAGGATTTCTGGCTGAATGCCAAGTTCCAACAAATTTTTAACAGAGTGTTGAGTAGGCTTTGTTTTCATCTCTCCGGCAGCTCTAACATAAGGAATGTAGGTAACATGTATATAAACAGTATTTTCAGGCCCAACATCAAATCTAAACTGTCTGATTGCTTCAATAAAAGGTAAAGATTCAATATCCCCTACAGTACCACCTATCTCAATAAGTATAACATCTGCACCCGTTTTTTTAGCAACATCATAAATTTTAGATTTAATCTCATTGGTAATATGAGGAATAACTTGAACAGTTCCACCTAAGTAATCCCCTTTTCTCTCTTTGGCTAGTACACTCTCATATATTTGCCCCGAAGTAGTATTGTTCATCCTACCCATATTCTCATCAATAAATCTCTCATAGTGACCAAGATCAAGATCAGTTTCAGCACCATCATCAGTTACAAAAACCTCTCCATGTTGATATGGAGACATTGTTCCGGGATCTAGATTTAAATATGGATCCAATTTAAGAATTGAAACCTTTAGACCTCTCTGCTTTAATAATAGACCTATACTAGCGGCAGAGATTCCTTTTCCTAAAGATGAAACCACCCCTCCCGTAACAAATATATACTTTGTTCTATTTTTCTTTGATGGCATAAAAAAACTCCTTTTCACCACTTTTGACTTGCATAAAAACTAATACTCTTATCCGTTTAATATATTAAAATAGGAAACAGATTGCTTGATAAATTTTATTCTCAAATTACACTATTTTATAGGGTATAACCATACAAAAACTGATTATTAAAAATCATAAAATTTTATCAAACAAAACCTTATTAAACAATCTTTTGTAAAGTAAAATCCTCTTAATAGATAGAAAGAGAATATACAATCAAGTGATTAATTATAAAAAAAATCTTTATTTTATGAAATATTTTTTTTAAATATTTTTATAATTCTTGAATAGGGTATACTGAAAAAAGATCATAAACAAGAGAGTTATTGCAAATTAGTAATAGATACAATAGACACTATCTCTCAGGTTGTAAAGATTTTGGTAGGCTTTATTGTAAAACCCTATTTCTTTTCAAAACCGTAGTAGGAGTTTTAAAAATCTATAGATTTTCCTAAAGATATTGTTACTTTTGAGTGGGAATAAATATTACTTATATAAGTACCATTACTTAAATCTTCTCCCTGAATATTTTCAGAGTTGGAAAATCCTAAAAAAAAGGTATAATTATCGGAAAAAGTGATACCGGTAGATAAAGAGAAGTATACTCCTCCCTCATTTCTATCCCACTCCTTTCCAAGTTCAGAAACAGGGATAATTATATTATACCCTAAAGATAACCTTGAAGAAAAAGCAACATCTTTTAATTTAAAATAATCATAAGATAGAACCGCAACTAAAGGAATATTTGAAAACCCTATAGGTTTAAAGCTCTCAATAGATCTCGCTTCTCCCTCATAACCTATGCTAAAACCAACCGACAAAGGCTTTTCTAATATCTCTGCAACTTTATGTAGATAGGAAAGTGAAAGTTGAAAATAGGGAGCTGTGTATATGGTTTCAGATTTTTTGCCACTATAATTTTCAATATTTGTCTCAACTTTTAAACTCATATCTGTAGGGATATAACCACCAACTTCAACAACAAAAGATTGAGAGAATAGGTTGTTAAATAAAAGAAATAAAGTAATTCCTAAAAATTTATTATACATATTTTAATCATCTCTTTTTTTTTATATAGTTAGATATCTCAAAATTGATACTACTTAGAGTATCAGCTACAATATTTGATAAAATACAACTTCCTTCTTTATTAAAATGTGTTCTGTCTGGCGAGAGTTTTAATGCTTTATCTTCTCCAATAGATTCAAAATATAGCTTTGACCCATTATAGAGATCAACTACATTAATACCAAGCTCTTTACCTAAACTCTTAATTTCATTGGAAAATGGAAGAAGTTGATCTTCAATAATATTTTCAGAGTTAAAATATAACCTTACAACAGGTGTTACAAATATAGGAGTAGATCCACAATTTTGTAATTGTTTCGCAATATATTTGAGACTCTTTCTATAGGTTTCAATATCTATTCCTTGAAAATACTCATTATGTCCAAACTGAATAAGGGTAAACTCAGAACCTCTTCTAAGACCCTTTTCTAATAACCCGTTCGAAATAAAAGAGGAAGCTGTAGCTCCTGACTTAGCTATATTAACAACTCTTACATTCGGTAAAAATCTTCTATCAATTGTTTCTCCCCAACCACTGAATTTTTCTGAAATAAAATAGCTTGAAACAGTAGAATCCCCTATAATAAGAACTGTCTTTTTATTTTCATTACTTAGAACACAAGATAAGAAAAGGGGTAATATTAAAATAAAGATTCTCTTCATAATCTAAAACTGGAAATAGATAAAAGGAGCTGTATTTATAGGGCTAAAAAGCAGAAATAGAAATAGAGCAAATACCAAAATAAATGCACCTTTAAATGATTTCAAATCTACAAAATAATATTTCCTATCATACCCTTTCAAAGCAAAGATGTGGGAAATAATTACCATAACCATAATAACTACAAACTTTGTATATATGTAGTGTACCCCATCTTCAAAAACAAACATTTTTTTAAGCATGATTGAAGAAAATTCAAAAGATTCAGCCCTAAAATAGACCCAACAAATCATAACAAATAACATTGTTGAAAACCAAGATACAGATTTTGCCAAAAAAGATTCTGAAGGAGAAAACCATTTAAGATATAGTTTATGAATAATCAGTCCTAATCCGTGTAAACCTCCCCAAATAACAAAATTCCAACTAGCTCCATGCCACAATCCTCCTAAAACCATTGTTAAGAAAAGGTTTTGATATGTCCTAAAAGATCCTTTTCTATTCCCTCCCAGTGAAATATACAGATAATCTCTAAGCCATGTAGAAAGAGAGATATGCCATCTTCTCCAAAATTGTGTAATATTTAAAGCAATATATGGAGATCTAAAGTTTTCAGGAAGATCAAAGCCTATAATTTTAGCTATACCTATTGCCATATATGAATAACCACTAAAATCACAAAAAATTTGGATAGTGTAGGCAACTACCGCTGCCCAAATTGTATAACTATCAAAAACCGAAGGATTTGCAAAAACATAATCAACAAAATAAGCAAGAGTATCTGCAATAAGAAGTTTTTTTAAGAAACCGTTAAGGAATATCTGCCCTCCCTTAAAAAAATTATCTTTTGAGATAGATATATCTCTTTCAATTTGAGGGAGGAAATCAACAGCTCTAACAATTGGTCCAGCTACAAGTTGAGGGAAAAATGCAACAAAAATACTAAAATCCAAAAAAGATTTAGAAGGCTTTAAGCTCTTTCTATAAATATCTATTGTATAGCTCATAGTTTGGAAAGTATAGAAAGAGATCCCTACAGGAAGAATAATATTTAAAGTATGAAAACTTAAACCTAAAAAGCCAAATGAGGAGTTAAACGATTCTATGAAAAAGTTGAAATACTTAAAGAAAAATAGCAATCCTAAATTTGAAACCATACTAATTGTAAGTAATAGCTTCCTATTTTTCGAAGAGGAGGATTGATATATTCTTCCCCCCACAATGTAATCTAGAATTGTAGAAAAAATGATTAGAGATAAAAATTTATAGTTCCAATATCCATAGAAAAAATAACTTGAAGACAGAAGTACAAATTTTGTTAAAGAAACTCTACCCTTAAAACTTACCAAAAGAGAGTAAACGATAATAAAAAATATCAGAAAAGTTACACTGGAAAAAACCATCATTTAACCTCTCTCCGATGGAAGATTATTAAACATATTTTTTACATAGTCATACAATATTTTTGATACAACTCTATGACCTTTATTATTTAAATGCCCAAAACCAACTTTTTTATTATTTGCACCTATATATGAAATCCTATTTTTTAAAGATAGTTCCATAATCTTTTTTTCTACCTCAATCAGTTCAATATTTTCAGAAAGCAATTTACTTTTAATTAAATCCTCTTCAAATTTTCTACTTACACTTTTATTAGGTAATTTAAACTTATTATCCTCTATTATAGGAAGGTTATCTAAAGAGATTACTACAATATTGGTATAATTTTTTTTGAGACAAGAAAGCTCCCATGAAACTAAATTTTCCAACTCTTCTTTCTTTTTTTGTAGATCAAAGCTCTTATTGGAGCTATTATCAACACTACTGAATCTCTTTATGGAGTAAATAAGTTCTTTAAATCGAACAATAGCATATCCTGATAATCCAGAAAAATTATAAAGAAAGTTTTTTATTTTAGTTTTTTTATCCAAAGAATAATTTGAAGAAATTTTATAAGAATTTTTATCATTTTCAATATGAAGCCAATTTTGAGGATTAAAATTTTCACTCCCAAAATCAGCTAGAGTATTAACCTCTAAAATAATAATATCTGGATCTAGTTTTTTTGAAATGAAATTGGAGGTATAGATATGATCAGACATAGTGGCTCCACTAATTCCAAAATTTAAAACCTCATATCCACTACCTAAACTTTTACCGAGAAGTGTCACAAAATTTGAGTCTCTATCAACTTGAAAAGCTTCAGTAAATGAATCCCCAATAATAACAACTCTTTTTTGATTTGGATCTTTTTCTAGTTTATATGGATAGTTATTAAAACCTAAGGAATCAAGTATAAGGTTTGAATACCCTTCGGAACTCCAAACAGAATGCTTATAAGAAATACCTCGCTTACCAATCTCTTTATCAAAATACCCCCCTGAACTTTTAAAAATAAAAGTTTCAACGATCAGGTTCCAAAGAAAGATATTTATTATGATAGCAATTAAATATGTTAGAAATACCTTTATTATACTCTTCATTTATACCCTTATAAAAGATCTTCCCCTGAAAATATCTAAGCAAAAAATATAAGTCAACTTATTATTTTTGATTTTTCATGAAAAAAAAGGCGAGTAAAACCCGCCTTTTTAATTTAAGCCTAAAACAATTTAGGCATAGGAATTTCAATCTGAATATAATCATCGAGCTTATTAAAATCTTCATCATAAGCCCTACCTAATTTAACAATAAAGTCCAATATAAGTAGGTTAACCTTGCTCTTAATCTCAAAACCATTGGAGATAAATTCAGAACGCTCATTACCATTCCAAATAGAACCGTTATCGTAAAAAGCTCCTATCCCCAAATATCCAAAGGAAAAGATCTCAGGTCTCACACCGAACATTTTACCAAAATTATCGGAAATTTTTAACCAAGCCTCTGTTTTATTTGAGAAGATCATATCTCCTGAAAGCTTATCGCTATAACCTCTGAAATATTTTCTATTGTTTAAAATATTTTCAACTGGAATATTTTTAAAATCATCTATACCAATACCATTTTGTGTAAGGTATTTACCGTTTTGGAACTCAAAATATGTAGAGTTTGTAAATGTAAGGAAAGGTGTTCCAAGCCATAAATATGTAGGAGAGAATCCTAAAAACATGTCAGATCTATTATTTGTAAAACTATAGTCTGACCCTGCATCTTTATTTGCACCTCTTATAGTATGAGAGATTTTAAAAGTTTCAACAGGATGTATAGATGAATTTACTACGGGAAGATTATAGCTTAAAGAAAATCCCGCTTCTCCATACGGAGTAGATCCATTTTCAATAATATCATCATGATCAAAATCATCATCAATCTTCTCAACATCTGTATAACCGATACCTGCCATAAACCCTAGCTTCCAAAAAGAAAAATCGAACTTAGGTGAGTAGTCAAATTTAAGCCCCATATCAATAACCCTTGTGTAGTAAGGTTCATCTTCATAGAACCCTCCAAGAAATTTATATTTTAAGATATCCAAGGTTATATTTGGGTAAAATTGTCTATTTGTTACAGAACCATAAATCCAAATATCATCAGAATCAAAATTGTAAGGAATATATGATGAGAAAGCGATAATATTATGACCTAAAGGATCCATAAAAGATGATGAGAGGGAGAATCCATCTATGAGAGGAACAGGAAGGAAAACTATTTTTCTAAAATTTTTAAAAGTAGAGTAATCACTTTCATAAACTATAGGAGAATCAATCCCTCTGTTTGAGATATCAATAGAAGGTTTAACCTCTATCCATTTTCTATAGTAGTTTTTATCGAGGGTTAGTTTTGGCTCCTCATCAATCTTTTTCACTGTAAGAGTACCAAACTTATTCTCTTTTCTCCTTAATAAACCTCTTGTAAGCATCTTATAGCTATCCGACTTTCCCTCAATTATTGTAAAAAATTGGAAATTAAACGGAGGTGTGTCAAAATGGATAAACTTGTTAGATGCAAGATCATACTTCTTTAAAGAACCCTTAAAATCACTCTTGGACTCATAGGTTACAAATAGCCCGTTCTCATCCCAATAAAGATTCTTAATATGCTCATCATGAGCAACTTCTCGCTCTATCTTATTTGTTTCCAGATTATAGATATTCAGTGATATTTCCGAGTTCTCATCATACTTTACAAAAGCGATTTTTTTCTCATCTGGAGAAAGTGTTAAGAAAAGATATTGGTTATCCAAAGCTTTTGGAAACAGCTCGATATTATCCATATTATGGGATCTAAAAATCGTTCTGCTATTATGCTCTCCACCAACAAAGAAAACATCTCCCTTGCTATCTACCTGAGGATTAGAACCCTTTCCTATCTCAACTGTTTCATCATTATCACTATCATATAGCTTAACAACAGATCTTATACAGTTATACTCTCTGTGAAGTTGCTCTACATAGGTAACAAATATACCACTCCTACTAATATCTAAAGATGAAACTCCTCCACCTCTAAAGATCTCTTTTTCATCTTCAAACTCCAGTTTATCTACATTTAGAGAATCCCTTTTAAGCTTAGCTTTTACAAGATTGTAGTAGTATTGAGAACTATTTTTCTTTCCAAAGATAAGAGCATTATCACCTTTAATCTTTAAGCTTGATATTGAATGCCATGGAATTGTGATAGTTTTTTGAGCATTCACACTTTTATAACCGGTTGAATCCATAAGAGTTTTACCCTCTTCGTAAAACTGACCATAATAGTAGGTATAGATATATCTCTCCCACTCCTCTCTGAAATCTTCAAAACTTTTACCGTAAACCTCCTTAAAAGCATCCTCAAAATTAAATAGCTTCATTTCATTTCTATATTTGAGAAGTTTAAACATCTTCTCTTCTCCATAGAAAGTCGCCAGATATTTAGTCATTGAAAAACCGGTAGCGTAGTGGAAGCCCAACGCCTTTTCCTCGTTAAGATCTCTTTCTAAAACACCGGACCTTAAATATGCATCCTGCCTGCCATACCCCCATGGCTCACCACTGAAGTATTGAGCATAACCCTCATGAAAGGTTCCAGGGAAAAATCCTCTGGCCGGATAAAAGATATCAGCCCAAGTTGTAATGGCATTGGTTAAAAAATGGTGAGAAATTTCATGAGATATAACCCTTCTCAGCCATTTAGTCTTTCCGGTAAAATATTTTGGATAATCGTTATTTCCTACCCAAATTACAATAAACTCGCCAAGCATAGAAAACCCATTCATTATATCATCCATATCGGAGATAAAGATCTGAACCTTTTCATCCAAGGTTATATCATAAAGCTTTGTGTATGCTTCGTATGTTTCTTCAGCTATCTTGGAGGTTAAAACAGCATCATCTCTCAAAGGGTCATGATAAACTACTTCAATATGTTTCGTTTCTAAAACCTTCCAATCAATTTCCGGATGGTTTACATTATTTGCTATTGTAAATCCATTTAAGGAGATAATGGATATTAAAATAGTCAGTAATAGAATCTTCAATTTCTCTCCCAATAATTTTTTAAACCTTTGATCGCTAAATATAAAAATCGTTGTCATAATTTAAAACAAAATTAATTTTAGTTTATAGATTAGTAAAATAGTAGTCTTGGGTTGCCATAAAAGTCAGACTTTCAAGAAGCAAATAGTAGAAGAAGTCATTTTTTTATGCGATCCATAGCCTAGAGATACTAGATGATCCATTGCAGAAAAAATCAATGACGCAATGATACGAAGTTGACAGGCAGTCTGAAATTAATAAAATACTAATCTCTTTGACTTTAATAGAAAGGTTAGATATATTGAGTATACTCTAAATCTAAAAAAATAGTTAGAGATTAGAGAATAACAACTAATCCCTGAGATTGCCCTAAAAAGTCAGACTGACCGGAAACGAGTAGTGAAAGTTTTTTTTATGAGATCAATAAACTGGGAACACCAAGTGATCCATTCAGAAAAAATTGATGGTACAGTAATAAGAAGTTGGCAGACATTCTAAAGGAAATAATAATAAATTAAATTGGATAGAAAATGAAACCACATACCGCAAGTTTAATAAATGCAATTACCTTGATAACACTACCATTATGGGGATACTTCTCATCAGACACCCCTTCCCTTACAGCTTTAATCCCAACAGCTATAGGAGTAATATTATTATTTCTGTACAAGGGTTTGAAAAATGAAAATAAAACTATAGCTCATATTGCTGTTATATTTACAGTAATTGTCCTAATTGGTCTAATTAAGCCAACTTTAGGAGCTATGGATAGAGAGGATTCACTGGCACTTATCCGTGTAGGAGTAATGGTATTAACTACAATAGTAGCAATTATACTCTTTGTTAAAAGCTTTATAGATGCTAGGAGAAACTAGGGTTTCAACTCTATCAAAAGTTGTGTAGAAAGAAAAAGGAATAGAATAGGATCTTCTGAAAAAATTATAACGGATTGATCACAAGTTTACAAATACTCTTAGAGACCAATAGATTTCTCTATTTCTTTAAACCCTTTAACTTTTGTAAAAAACTTTTTTTATCTTTTTTAGCTACCTTCTTCATCTTTTTAATATCTTTTAAAACAGCTTTTCTCTTCTTCTGTTCAACCAATCTAATATTTTCCTCATCCTCAAGAATAGTTAGAAAATAGTCTATACCTTCTCTTTGTTCTAAAATAGCTATAATATTATTATAATTTTTTTCGTTTACAAGAAAAGTAGCAAAAGGCTCTGCATAAGCCATAATTTGACTAATTATATAGTTTAATGGTTGCATTGATTCCAATAAAAAAATAACAGGGGAAGCAAACCCTCTCTGTGCTATTATTTTTGCTAATCCCCTTAAAAGATTTTCCTGTTCCTCATTTATTTTAATTTTCTTCTTCAATTCTCTCAATCCTCTCTTTTAAGAAACTATACACCTCTTCCCTGTCTTCAGCAGGTATTCTGAGTAAGACACCTCTAAAATTCTCCATTCTGCTCTTATTTCTGTAAGGAGAAAGAAAAACACCATTTCTATCCTTGTAAACTTTCCTATAGTATGAAAGATCCTTATTAATCTTATAAAAGAATCTGTTTACATGAATTTTATCGTTATAAATTTTATATATGAAGGGAAAAAAGATCTCCGGTAATGAAAGAAAGCTCAGGAAAAGACTCAAAATAGCATAATGTCTTCCAAAAATAATATCAACTAAAAAGAATGATCCACCCAAAAAAATTATAGCTTGAAAAAATTTCATAGGGTTTTCAATAAAGAGTGATCTTCTAAACTCAAAAATTGGTTTTTCTGTTGTTCCCATTAAATAAACCTTTCTTTTATTAACTCTTTTGCACTTTTACCTATACCTAAAATATGCAATCCCAAAGGGGAAAACTTACTATTCTCATCTCCATTGTACTTCAATAAGAGATCATAACATTTTTTAAAACCCTTTTCAGCTGCAATATATATTGGTTGTTTTTTAAACTTACCCTTAACTTTTGCTTCAATACCACCACCTAAAAAAAGCTCTAAGATATCAATTAAAATTTGATCTTCAATATCACTACATTTTATTAGATATGTAATAAGAGAATATTTTTTGTTTAAGGAAACAAAATCATATCCAGATTCTGTTAAAACTTCAAGTTGGATCAAATCTTTAGCTTTTATAAGATCCAAAACTTTATTTTCATCCATTTTAAACCCATAATCAGTAAATTAAGATTAAGTTTTAAATGTAGGGATCTATAATAATATTTTCAAGATTGAAAATAGTTAATTTCTAATCAACACCAAAAATTTTATAAAAAACAAATTTTCCCATGGCTTAAAATAGTAAACTTTTTATGGGTCTTCTTTGGTGAGAGGATAAATATTTTAGTGGTTATGACCAAATTGACTACTATAGATAATGTTATAATTGAACACCTAGTATCTCATTTTAAAAGATGCAAAATCTTGCCTCTCTACCTTCTATACTTCTCAATCACACTTATACCACCTCCAATAATACTGTTAATAAAAGATATTGAGAAGATAAGCAAACTTATTAGTGCTGCTTTCTCTTTCCCTATCCCACTATTTATGGTAAGCGTAACCCATGCTGTTTCACTAACTCCTAAACCATTTATGGTAATAGGTATAAACTTTATCACACTAACAATGGAATGGAGAACTAAAACATATTGAAAACTGAAATCTATACCAAGACCGTTAACTATAAAGAAAACAAAAACAGATTCTACTACCCTAAAGAAAAGAGAGTATGAAAGTGCTATAAAGAGTGTTAAAGGTCTATTGTGAAAGCTTAAAAATATATCTAAAATCTTTAAAAGCCTACTTTCCATAGATTTTGGCAAAACTGATACCACTTTTACTAAAATAGCATTGGTTTTAGGTATAACAGGAAGCAAAAGGAGAGCAATAGTTGAGGGTAGCATGAGATAAGTTACAATTTTTAGTTTTATACTAAGATCCAAGAAGAGCATACCTATACAAGAGATTGCTACCAAAGATATAATCCCCAAGCCTCTTTCTAAAAAAACGGTAGTTAAAACATCTTCAACACTTCCCGCCTTTTTACCTGCATTATATATCCTTGAAATATCTCCACCCACGGATGTTGGAAGAAAATTATTATAGAAGTGAGCTTTGTAATATTCCTTTATACAGAAGATTTGACTCAAAGGAAAACCTAAACTATTTAAAAGGTATCTCCATCTAAATCCACTTACAAATATTGATATATTTAAAAAGATAAAACCATAGATTAGGGATTGAATATCTATTTTTAAAAGATCATTGAAAAGATTATTTAGATCTATTCCCGTAAACCTAAACAGGAGGTAAAAGATTACTCCGGTTATTAAGATCCTAACTATTGAGGATATTTTCATACCTTTTTAATCCTAATTATCAATGATGGAAACATTAAAAGAACCTCTTCTTCAACTTCGTTGCCCTCTCTTTTAAAAGAGTACTCTCTATACACATCTTTCTTATTCCTTAAATCTGTGAATAAAGTAGCTTCATTTTCTCTACCCTCATCTGCCCTTTGGGTATCTTCTCCCCAGAAGGGAGAAGATATTTTAACTGCCTCTCTCTTGCAAGAAGATGGTTAGAGTGAGGGTGATTTTTAACCCAATACTTATCTATAGAGAGTAGCGGAGCTTACAATTCATAAATGAGTAATAAAAAATTTTATTCAACCCGGTAATATGAAGACCATAAATAGTCTTCTCTACTCTCTGCCAACTCTCTTTAACAGCTCATCCCTAATATCTTGATACTTCTTATCATTTGGATTTATCTCAAGAATCTGATTAACCGTTTTAAGAGCTTCCTTCTCCATATTTTCTCTAATTTGGATCTGAAACTTTATTGATAACGATTCAGTATCTCTATATTTATTGGCAACTCTATCTAAAACTCTTATTGCTTCATCTGTATTACCGGAGCTGTAAATACCCACTGCCCACTCTTTATAAAGGTCAATTTTTATTCTATTGTTATTAACAGCTTCAATAGAAGTTTCAATATCATGCTTAATCTTATCTGATAATAGAGGATTACCAACCTGAGTTGAAACCATATACAGATCTGTAAGATCCCTAATATTATCAACTATAGAGCCTTGATTCTTTATCTCTTTGAAAAGTTCCTCTATTTTCTCTTCAGAAAACTTTTGATACCCATACTTATTGGCTCTCATGAGAAATTGTATCTTTTTCTCATTTGTCTCTTTTGAGATATCTGTGTTTACCAAAAGCTTATAACCTCTCTTAGGCTGACCGGAATATTTTAATAGTCCGGCTATTTCAGTTATAATTAGAGGATTAGTGTATCTTATATTAGCAACAGGAATAATAGATTCCATTTTTGAAAGAACATAACCAATCTTAGTTCTATCTTTTAACTTTTCAAACTCCTCAAAACTTAAATCTTTATTTAAAAGATCCTGATCAAGTTCTACGTTAACAGTAGAATCATTAGGTTGGAATTTAAGAGATGAGGTATCCAAATAGTGGGTTGCAAGTTGCATAAAAGCAGATCTATAATTTTGTAATAACCTTATCTTATTCTCATCATAGTAAACACTCTTATCACCAAGATTTCTGTAGTGATCTTTAAATTTCTTGAAAATTCTATTATAAACTACTTTTGGCTCAATTGATCTGTTAGCCTTATAATCCATAACTCTATAGACCAAACCATCCATTCTAAGGTATTGATCAAGTCCAATATAGTTTGCACTTGAAACAGTAACGGCAAAACAGATAGGATGTTTCCATCCCATTTTAGCATTGTTTGCAAGTATATGAAGAACCATCTGATCTTGAACCTTAATCATACCTGTTGGCTCTCCATCAATATTAACATGTATGGTAGGTTTCATTGTCCACTTGATAGTTTTTCCATCTTTTACCGGAAGCTCAATCTCTCTTGGTTCTTCCCACAATCTTTTGAGAATTATTGAAACATCTTCAATATCTTGGGAAAAGTTTTTGTTGATGTAACTGTTTGAATAGGTAATCAGATTTGGTATTTTAAGCTTCATCTGTTTTACATACCAATCTGTATTTAGAAGAGAAAGATTAACAATGGTTATATCTTTTCTAATACCTTCAACCTCTTGAAGATACCAAAGTGGGAATGTATCATTATCTCCATTTGTAAAAAGAACTGCATCTTTATCACAACTCTCCAAAATATTTTTAGAGTAATCCCAAGCTAAATAGTTTCCTGTTCTGTTTGCTTGAAAAATATTTGCATTTATCTCAAGAGCCGGAACAATTAAAGAAATTATGAATAGAGGTATTACGAGAGATTTAAGTTTTAACTCCTTAATAGAATCCAATACAAAAGTAACCCCCATTCCTATCCATATAGAGAAAATGAAAAATGAACCTACATAGAAATAATCTCTTTCTCTCGGTTGACCCCAATCCTGATTTTGATAAATTATTAAACCTAAACCAAGAACTATAAATAGTGAAAGTAACCCTATCCCTCTCTTCCAATCTTTAAAAAAGTGGCTTATAGCACCCCACAAACCAATCAAGAATGGAATTCCGTAGAGACCTTTAATAGTAATTATTTGTTTAATATTATCAATATTTTTACCTATAAATTGCCAATTAAAATATCTAACATACATCTCAACTACCTGATAGTTCCAGAAAAATGACCAATGACTTTTCCAAGGATCCTCAGGAGAACCGGCAGTTAAGCCCATCTTTGCAACAGATTCCAAATATTTTCTATTTTCCTCACCAAACATAAAGAATAAAGCGTTTCTAAACTGCTTCTCATCTCCATATTGTTTACGGGAAAGATAATCTATCATTCTCTCAATTGTTGATGGATCATTCTCATTTATAGGAGGATTCAAACCTGCTCTTATATATATTAACATATATGTTGAATACCCTATAATAAGCAAAACAGGAGCTATAAAGGCTAAAGAGTAGTCTTGATTTTCACTTCTATAGTAGTAGATTGCTCCGGAAGTAAATAGAAGAAGAGCATAGATCTTAGCTTCAGGGTCCATACCAAAGAGAGCTCCAATAGAAAGAACCATTCCAATACCTGTAATGATAGCCATTCTTCTATCATAAAACCACATTAGGAATATAGCCGAAGGAAGTGTAAGAATATTTAAAAGGTGAACTCCTGTACCCAAGCCAACTGCAAGCATAATTAAAAGAAGATACCTACTGCTATCGGGATCTTTATGGGTTTCAATCCATTTCATTAAAAGCCAGATTATAAAGGAGGTAAAAAACATTGAAAGAGCATAAACCTCAGCTTCAACGGCGTTAAACCAGAAAGTATCCGTAAACGCAAATGTTAAAGCACCTATTAAAGACCCGCCATAAACTATTACCATATCATGGAAGTTTTCTACCTTTCCTCGCCAAATAACTATCAACCTAACAGATATTAAAAATAGGAAAAGCACTGTAAAAGAGCTTGAGATAACAGATATAAGGTTCACCCTAAGTCCAATATCACCCGCTATAGGAAGTATAGAAAAAATTCTTCCCAAAAGAAGGAATAATGGAGCTCCCGGAGGGTGTGGAACCCCCAAAATATGTGAAGTTGCAATAAATTCACCACAATCCCAATATGATGTTGTAGGTGCAACTGTTATAAGATAGATGACAAAACTGAAGAGAAAAACAAATGCACCTGTATAATTTTTTACTTTTGACGGCTTAATCCCACTAAGCATATTCAATCCTACATTTTTATATTATTATTTTTCAAAGGCAGACAACTTTTTCATATATATCCAAATTAAACCCTGACTAAAAAACCTAAACCAATTCAGATTTAAGCTTTAACCTTACACAAGAAGCACCTACAAAAATCTTTTCTTGAAAAAAAGATAAGAAAAGGAACCTGCAAAGATACCAATTAAATCTGCTAACCAATCAAGAAAGCTGGGTGTTCTAACTCAACCATAATGACCGGTATCAAAATAGTCCACAAACCCTTGATGTATCTCGTCTGTTGCAGCGTATAAAGCACCAATAACTATCGTCAAAATTAAACTCTTTGCAATAGAGCAATTTTTTACATCTGAAAGATACCTGAACATCAAAGCTCCAAGGAGAAAATACTCAAAAAAATGGAATATTTTATCACTATAACTTACACCTAAATTTGGAGTCTTAATGGAAAGACTTGAAGCAGCAAATATAAGAGCTAAATAAAATACAAGAATTACTTTTTTAGAACTATTTTTTTTTAAGAAGTTCACTTTTTTCCTCAATAAGCTTTTTTAATCTCTCCCTAGGTTCAATTTTGTATCCTAAACTATCAGATTTAACCTTTCCTGATTTAACTTTGTGAGAGTTCTCTTTAATCCTCTCATTATTGTTGTACAAATCAAACAGTTTTCCGGGTTTCTTAAGAGCATTTTCCCTAAATTGATCCATAGATTTTGATACCGAAAGAGGTGTTTCAACTCCACCTTCATTATCACCTAAAGAGATACTCTCTGCCTGTTCCTTTGTAGTCTCGTTTACAACCTTGTAACTTTTATACTCCATAACATTTGAAGGGAAGGCAAATCTATTATTCTTATATCCCCCAATAACAAAATCTTCAAGTTTTGTCAATTTATCAGATATAAAATCCTCTACAACCACTTGGGCAATAGTGTTTTTACCCACTATTTTCTGCTTCTTTATCTCCCCCATAAGAGTTTTTATAGAATCTAAAAGATCACTAACTTTTTCCCTCTTTTCTGGTGGAAGTTTTTCAAGTGAACTTTCAAATATATATTTGGATTGATTTATATTGTATTCTGAACTTTTTCCACTTCTATCTCTTCTATTAAGAGCTGATCCCATTTCAATATAAGCTTTACCTAAAAAAAGAGTTGCATCTATAAATTCAGGATCACTGGTAACTGATCTTTTTATTGAAATTATTGAAAACATATGATACCCTAGTTGACCTGTAAGATCTGAAAGGATCATAAACTTTTCTGCAATCTCTCTTCTGTTTATAGGAGATGATACATCCTCCAAAGATTTTAAGGATTCAATTAGTAAAGATAACTTACTCTTTGTCTCCTCATTTTCAACTTTTGCCAAAAAGCTTATAACTTTTCTTGTTACAAGTTTATGCCAAATGGCAAACTTAAGTTTGTTGTATATAAGTTTTTTCTTATCAAGCTCTCCCAAAACTGCTCTGGAGAAATTAAATCTGTTGTAAGAAAATGAATCTGTTGGAGTTAATTTTTTGGAGAGAGAAATAAAATTTTTGTTTAAGAGAAACTTTCTAAACTCTATAATCTCACTTCCAGAAAGATTATCAGGTTCAACACTTTTCCAGTTTTCAAGTATTATTGTAGCAATCTCATCAATACTTGAAGAGGATTTTAGAGATGAAAGGAACTCTTCACTCATAACCTACTCCGATTTAAAATTAAAGAAATTTTCAAAACAAGACCTTATGGAGTCTCTATCCATTCCCATACCCATTAAAACCATGAGCTTAAGCCTTGCTTTTTCACTATTAAGATCTCCACCCATGATTGCACCTATCTTCTCAAGCGATTTACCTCCACCCGGGTATCCGTAAACGCCTTTAACCCTACCATTCGGAACTCTGGAAGTTATAACAACAACAATCCCCTCTTTAATTGCATCATAAATAGCATCTTGTATAACCGGAGGAACATTACCTCTTCCAAAAGCTTCAATAACAAGACCCTTTGCACCTGAAAGAATTGCACAATCAATAAATTTCCTATCATCTCCCGTTGTAACCTTTATTGCATCAACATTTTTTTCAAGATTATCAGCATCATAATTTTCCCTAATCTCAGGTCTTCTGTAAAATATAGCTTCATCAGCATCAACCATTCCCAAGAAACCATAGTTTGGAGCACCAAAGGCGTTTGCAAATCCTGTTGATGTTTTATAAACCTCTCTCACACTGAATATTTTACTGCTTATAACCAGCATAACACCTCTTCCTCCACTATATTCGGAGGAAGCAACTCTAACAGCATCTAAAAGATTTCTAGGACCATCCAAACCAACCTCATCATTTGATCTCATTGCTGCCGTAAATACAATAGGCTTCTTTGTATTTACTATAAGATCAACAAGATAAGAGGTCTCCTCAACAGTATCAGTTCCGTGAGTAACAACAACACCATCATAATCAATAATTTTAGCCTCAATATACTTGGCTAGTTCAAACATTTTTTCGGGTGTCATAAAAGGGCTTGGAATATTACAATATTCAGAAACTTCCAAAGTTGCTAAGTTTTTAAGACCCGGAACAAGCTCAATAAGATCACTTCCTGTGAGAGCAGGAACAGCTCCAACATCTTTTGTAAACTTTTTCATGGCGATAGTTCCGCCGGTTGTAATAACTAAAATTTTTTTATTCATAAAAATTTATCTCTTTATATTTTTAACAAAAAGCTCTGTTTATTATCCATTTAGCTTTAAATGAGTTATTATTGATCTCAAATCCTCCTCAGAAGAGAATTTAATATTTATAGTTCCTGCATCCTCATTGGTCAACTTGATTCTGACCTTTCTTCCATCAATCAATCTTGAAATTCTATTTTCCTGTTCCGTAATAAATACGGGATCAATTACAGCAGGCTTTTTAACATCCATTTCAGGAAACTTTAGCTGTTTTGCCATAGCCTCCGTTTGCCTTATATTGAGATTCTTTGCCTTAATCATTTCAAAAAGAGTAAACTGTTTCTCAATACTACCTAAACTTAGTATAATTTTAGCATGACCAAAAGAGATTTCTTCATTAACAATACCGTTTTTTACTCTAGGAGGCAACTTCTGAAGTCTCAAAAAATTCGCAACTGAAGATCTTGATTTTCCAACTTTATCTGCAACCTGTTCTTGGGTATAACCACATGAGTCTATAAGTTGCTGAAAAGAATCGGATATATCAACAGGATTAAGATTTTCTCTTTGAATATTTTCAATTATAGCTACAGCCATCATCTTGCTGTCAGTAAAATCGTTTAAGATAATAGCTTTTATCTCTTTTTGACCTATCTGTTTAACAGCTCTTAATCTTCTTTCTCCGGTAATAAGTTGATATCTGTCTCCGCTTTTTCTAACATTAATCGGTTGTATTAAACCATTCTCCCTTATGGATATGGCAAGTTCATTTATTGCTGCTTGATTAAACGATTTTCTAGGTTGGAAAGGGTTTGTTTCAATTAAGTTGATATCTATCATAACAACAGAGTTTTCATCCAATCCGTTATCACCACCTATGGTTGGAGCTTGTTTATCAAAAAGTGATCCTAGTCCTTTACCTAACTTTTTTTCACTATTTATAGCCACTTAAAATCTCCTCAGCTAGATTTATGTAGTTTAAAGCTCCTGTTGAACCGGCATCATACATAATTACAGGTTTCCCATGACTAGGGGCTTCAGCTAATTTAACATTTCTACTAATTCTTGTTCTAAACATTTTGCTTGCAAAAAATTTCTCAACCTCTTTAGAAACCTCTTTAGAAAGATTAAGTCTAGTGTCAAACATTGTCAGTAGTACACCTTCAATCTCTAATGATGGATTCAAGTTTTGTTTAACCAGATGAATTGTGTTCATCAGTTGAGTCAATCCCTCAAGAGCATAATACTCTGCTTGTACGGGAATTATTACACTATCCGATGCTGTTAATGCATTAATTGTTAAAAGTCCAAGTGATGGAGATGTATCAATCAAAATATAATCATATTTATCTGATATTTTATCTAATGCTCTCTTTAATCTTGTCTCTCTTGAGATTACTGAAACAAGCTCAACCTCAGCCCCAACAAGATCTATTTTTGCAGGAACAATATGCAAATACTTTTCAAGTTTTTCGTAAGGTTCTATAATGGTTTCAAGAGACTCTCCGTTGGTGATGGCATCATATATAGAGAGCTCCTTCTTCTCACTGTCAATTCCAAATCCACTGGTTGAGTTTGCTTGAGGATCAAAATCTATAAGGAGAACTTTTTTTTCGGCAACAGCTAAACTTGAAGCCAAATTAACAGCTGTTGTAGTCTTACCAACTCCACCTTTTTGATTTGCAATCGATATCACTCTACCCATAATAAACAAATTACCTTTAAGTTACAACAATCCAAAAAAACCCAACTGGAATTAAGATTTAAAGATCTTTAATTTAGACCCAATTCCTCCTCAACAGAAAAGGTTTTAGTAGTTAAAAATATATTTTTTTTACTGTTTATTCAAGTTAAATAATTCTGGTTTGTCTATTCAATATATTTATGACTCTTTAAAGATCTTTAATTTAAGGTTTCCTTTTGAAAGTTGTAAACACGAAGAATCAGAAAAGTGAATTAACCTTTTTTCATTAGATCCTAATTTAGATCATTTATCTTAAACTTCTTTATGAGATAGAATGAAACTAAAGCTTCTTGGATTAAAGAAGCTAGTACCACAATTACAACACCCAGAACAATTTCATTAATATTATAGGATACTGAAAATAGTGCAGAAACACTGTTTATATTCTCTTCAAGAGAGACAAATAACAGATAAAAAAGAGCAAGAGTAGTTAGTATGGAGAAAAGGATGGCAATAAATGTTTTTCTCAAAATCATAGCTATAATTGAAGACCTTTTAAGACCTAAAACATAGAGCATACTTATCTCTCTCTTCATTATGATAAGATCACTTTTTCTTAGAGCTATTGTAAAAAAAAGTATAATTATAAAAAATATTATTGTAGGTATTTGCATCAGAATGGTAATGAGTTTACTATTTTGACGAATTTTGCCTATAATAGAGTCTTCCCTATTTACTTTGTACCCCATAGCTTTAATTTTTTCATTAGCATACTTAGGATCAAATCCCGGTGCAACTACAACTTTGAGCTTGGAAATAGCTATTTTATGATTTCCTGCTTTGGCTATCTTTCTAAGGTCTTTAATATCAAGAGTTATACCTAAAATACTAATATCACTTCTCAGGCCTTTAACCTTTGCTTTATAGTTTTTGGGAATGCCGGAAGATTTGAAACTGCTTTTTCCTATAGAAAGGTCTAAAATCATACTCTTAATAATAGACTCATCAACACCCGGAAGATTTGATGAAACGGAAAATCCAAAATTATAAAAATCCAAAATTTTTGAGGAACAATATATATTTAATATATCAGAACTCAAGCTATCATTAAAGTTTTTTCCAAAAACAGCCAAATCTGTACCATAGTATGATTTACCAAGCTTACCTGAAATTTTTGCGGGAGCTTTTAGAAGATAAACAGGTTCAACACTATTAATAAACTCCAATGATTTAAGCTTCTCTATATCTGAATTTGAAAGCTTACCTCCACCTAAAAACTTAGGTCGTTTTACCTTTATAAAACCCAAAGTAAAAGATTTTGGAACAACCTCAATAACAGACTCTTCTCCATAGTATTTAGCTATGGTTTTATAGAGGCTGCTCTTCACTATAAGGAAAAAAGTTAATGATATAAAAAGTATTGCATATAAAAATATTGATGATTTTTTAACGGAAACTATATTTAATTTCAAAATATTATCCTAATTTTATTTAAAAACTTATAAAGCAAATTATTTTATAGAAAATCTACTTTTTAGAACAATAGTTAAGTATTAATACTTTCTCGAAAACTCCTACCTAATCTTGATTGAAAGAAGGGCTACGAGTGAAAGAATTATACTTAAGATCCATAATCTCTGAACAATTTTTGTTTCGGAAGATCCCATATATTTAAAAGTATCATGTAATGGAGCTCTGTAAAATATTCTTCTCCCCAACATATTTATACCTATCTTCTCCTGTACAAGGACACTAAAGGCTTCCGCAACAAAAATACCTCCGGAAATAGCAAATAGAAACTCCTGCTTTACAGAGATTACTAAAACAGCTAAAACACCACCAATTGCCATAGATCCTGTATCTCCCATAAACACTGAAGCAGGGTATGAGTTGTACCATAAAAAGCCCATACCACTACCTATAAGAGATGCAGCTACAATAAGCATCTCTCCGGTTCCCGGAACAAACTTGTAAAGAAGATAACTTGAAAAATTATAGTTACCCACAATATAGGCTAACAAACCAAAAACAGCAGCTGAAGTTATGGAAGGAACTATAGCTAACCCATCCATACCATCGGCAAAATTAACGGCATTTGCTATTGATACTATTACTAAAACCAAAAATATAGGATAAAAGAGACCCAACTCTATACCAAAACTACTTTTTGCAAATGGTAGATATAGCTTTGTAACCTCTTCAGGAGAGAATGGAGAGTATGGACTTAGAGTAAAAACATATGCAATTACCACTGCAGCTATAATCTGAAATAAGAACTTTTTAAATTGGGAAAGACCTTTATCGCTATCTTTAAATTTAATTTTATAATAATCATCTACTGCACCTAAAACTCCAAACCAGATTAGGGAAAAAAATGTTGTAATAACAAATACAGAGCCTAAATTTGACCAAATAAGGAGAGATAATGAAATTGAAAGTATTATGATTATTCCACCCATAGTAGGTGTTCCTTTTTTATCATTTGCTGAAATACCTTGATAGTCCCTTACAACATCCCTAATCTTTAGTTTGTAAAGAATATTTATAATATGTCTGCCAAAAATTATAGATACCAGAAGAGCTGTTATCATTGATGCCGTTGATCTAAAAAGTATAGAATCAAACAATCTGAAAAATGATAGAAGCTCATATTTGTTTGAAAGATTTGAAAGATAATAAAACATATCTATATATCCTTAATAATATTTTTTATTGAAAACATTGGTATAAAATCAGAAGATGTAATGAGTATATTGTCCAACTCATTCTTAACAAACTCTCTATCAACAATTTTGGATACATACATTCTCTTTAATGAAGCTATAACGGACTCTCTTACCTTACTGCTTTTATGATAGTAGAATCTCTTTAAGATAGAGTATTCCTCAACAGATTTTATTAAAAAACCAAATGTATTTATAGCTTCTATAATTATCTCAAGTTCCTTTCTAAAAAGGGTATTCCTTACAAGTTCACATATACCAAAATTTTTCTTTATTTCATTACTGAAAAAGGATAATGTTTTGAGAGATTCTGACACTACTTCAAAATATGGATCTGAAAGAGCTAATTTAAGATCTCTTTCAACAATATCGTTAAAAACACCTATCCTCCTGTAAGCTATTATAATATTTCTTCTTATAAAACCTACTTGGATAAAATCTCCTCCTAACAATCTATGTGAAAGTTTAGCCTTTCTCCTATCGTTAAAGAGATAAGAAAGCTTTTCTATATATTCACTTTTAGCCAATTGAGATATAATTTTAACACCATTATTTCTTACTCTCCAGTTTGGTGAAGTTAGATAGAGATCTATTTTATAGTTTGTATAAACTCCCAGTAGAGAACTTTCCCTAACCACCTTCTCTCTGGATATCATTTTCAAGAAACCACCAGATGTTAACCTTGTGTATGACATATCAAAATCTTCAATAGAGTTACTCTCTTTACTGTTTTTCTTATATTTTATTTGAGATATTTCCCCATTTTCAGGATTAAAACATCTATCTTTCATAATTGATTTTATATATAGATAAATAGACTCTGTTCCAAGATTCTCAATAGTTTTACCACTGTTTAAAACAACCTGCTCTCTTTTATCTTCATCATCTCTAAAACCTCTAATCTTATCCAATAGTGCAGATATTGAGACTACCCTGTTTCCACTTTTAAAATCTATCTCTTCAAAAACAACATCAGCAGCATTTATACTCTTTAAATACATAGCATTTAAAACTTGATGATCTCCGGCAGCTCCCGAGAGAGGAACTAAAATAGATGGTCTTTGTGTAACCGCTATCTCTGCAATAGTTCCGGCTCCGGCTCTTGATATAATGAGATCCGATTTTTTGTAGTAGTAATCTATATTTTCCAGGTATGAGTGGATCAAATAATATTTTTTTAACTTCTCAGAATCAATACCCAATTTTTCAACCATGGATAATGTTTCCGAATAAGCCTTATATTGATTATTATCTTTTCCTGTAGCATGAATAATAAAAATATTCTCTTTTTCAGCATATTTTAAAAGCTTAACGACACTCTCATTTAATAGTTTTGAACCTTGAGATCCTCCAAAAACCAAAATTTTAAATCTATCCTTAGGGATAACATTATCATCTTTACCAATGTTAGAACCATCTTTTTGGAAAAGATCTCTTACAGGATAACCAACATGCTTACTGTTTTTTGGGAAAAAACGAGTGCATTTTTCATAAACAGTTCCCACTCCATCTGCAAATTTACCCGTAAATTCAACCATTTTACCGGGCTCTGCATTGGCTTCAAAAAGAAAAATTTTTGTTTTATAGCGAAAGATCTTTTTCATGAACATTGTAGCAAAAACAACCGGAGCAGAACCAAAACCTCCACTTCCAATAACAATGTCAGGTTTAAATCTTGCCACTATAAAAATAGAACTTATTGTACCTAAAAGATTAAAAAACACAAACTTAAAAAACTCTAAACTTATCTTTCTTCCTAAAAATCCTTTTGCGTGAACAAGTTTTAAATCATACCCCGACTTAGGAACAATATCTTTCTCTATTCTCCCCTTTACTCCTATGTATAAAAATTTAGCGTCAACCTCTTTCTCTTTTATCTTATCGGCTATCGCAAGAGATGGATATATATGACCTCCCGATCCTCCACCTGTAAGTATATATTTCATTAGTTTACCAGTCAGTTTTTATTTAATTTAGCAACTTCAAGATACCTTACAAACCATATCTGATTAAATGTAGTTTTGTTTAACCTATATTTCAAGCTATAATTAATCCAATATTAAGAGTGACTATAAAGTTAAATCTTCACCATTGGAGGATATTTTTCTTTAAAACTTTTAGCTTGATGGATAAAAAATCACAATTTATGAATAGTTTTTAATAGCAATTATTTAAACTAATTAGTAATATTGAGAGCTTTTACAAAAGCCTTTTCTAAAAGTAGAGATTACTTAAAAAATTGAATGGGAACTTTATGAGTGAAAAATTTAATTTTAAAAAAGTACTAACAATATCACTGGGACACATGTCTCATGATATATTCTCATCATTTCTTGCTCCGCTACTACCTCTTCTCATATCAAAATTGGGAATAACCCTTTCTCTGAGTGCTTTTTTGGATATAGCCAGAAAAGTTCCCTCACTTTTAAACCCACTGTTTGGTTGGATGGTAGAGAAAACAGATATGAAATATATTGTTATCTTAACACCCTCAATTACAGCAATAAGTATGTGTCTGTTAGGGGTAGTGGAATCATACTATCTACTAATAGTTCTTCTATTTATTTCCGGAATAAGTTCAGCACTTTTTCATATACCTTCTCCCGTAATGATAAGAGAATCTTCAGGTAAGAGAATAGGATTGGGAATGAGCTTTTATATGGTAGGAGGAGAAGCTGCAAGAACATTAGGACCTCTAATACTTACAGGAGCTCTCGCTCTTTGGGGATTGGAAGGTGTATACAAAGTGATACCACTGGGTCTTTTAACATCACTATTTCTCTTTATAGCTTTAAGAGATGTGGAGGTAAAAAAAATAGTTAAAAATGAGAAAACCATTGTTGAAAACAGTAGAAAAGAGAGAGTAAAGAAATATATACCTTTCTTTATCGCTCTAGCTCTATTTGCAATTTTTCAATCGGCAGTAAAATCTATTCTCACTCTATATTTACCTACATATTTGACAAATAGGGGGTACTCTCTAACATTTGGAGGGATTGCTTTAGCATTTTTACAATTTGCCGGAGTCATAGGTGTTATGGGGGCAGGATATATCTCCGATAAAATTGGAAGAAGAAAGATGTTAATTATTGTTACAACAGGATCCTCTATTTTTATGACTCTTCTCTACCAAACAATAGATTCTTTAAATCCACTGCCTTTTTTAATGTTAACAGGTCTATTTTTATTTGGAACAGGACCTTTAATACTCTCATACGTACACGATACTAAGAGCAGCAAACCTTCTTTTATAAATAGCGTTTATATGGCAATAAACTTTGGAGTAAGTTCTCTCGTTGTACTTTTTGTAGGTTACTTAGGGGATAACTATGGATTAAACTTCTCTTTCAAAATTGCTATATTCCTATATTTACTGCTGTTCCCAACTATACTTTTACTGGATAAATCATTTCAAAAAGTAAAAAATATAGATTAAGAACAAAGGAAAGATATTGGGTATACCTTCAAAAACAACTCAGGTTATTTTGTAAAAAATATACCATTGGTTTCCCAATTTTTTCTTACTTCAATAGTATCCTTTACAAAGTAGAAACTTTCAGAGATAAAGTTACTCTTCATACCTCCATCATACAAACCATTACCATTTATATCATCAAAAAGGGAGAAAGTATATCTACCCGCTTCAAGAGTTAGAGTAAGGGGAAACTTTACATCTTTTATGGCTTTTCTTTTACCTGTATCAACCTCTTTTGCTAGAAGAACCGGTCTCTTGGTACTTGGAACTGTATCAAAAAGTACAGAGCCTCTACCCTTGCTCCTAGACAATTTAAATTTTTTAAGCAATAGAGTATCTTCCCTAAGTTTAACAAGAAGATCTTCTCCATCAGGATCATCAAGATCCGACAACGGTAACCTGTCTTCTAGAGGGCTTCTTATAAGTTTGCTATCAAGATTTATTAGCTTATCGGTAGCAAGAAAAAAAGATGGCTTTATCTCTGATTTTGTAGTGTATCTTACAACGAGGGTATCATCCTCATTTGTTGTAAAGTTTGACGTACTCTTTATTCCAAAATTTGCCATAGGAACAGAATCTGTCATAAATTTATATTTGAGAAGTTTTTTTTCTGTTTTGTTGCCCCAAATATCAATAATTGATCCAAAATCTATTTCAATATTGTTGTAATCTTTTAATGAATCTTTAACAAAAATAATAAGCTCTTTGTTTTGACTATTTTTCAACAGCTCAAACTCTGTTTCAGTGGTATCAATAACAATTTTTTCAATATTAAACCTTTTTATCTCTTCTGAAAAGTTTAACATTATAAGTGATGAGTTTAAAGGTTTTACACTTTCAATATTTGCAGGTATGGTATCAAAAATAGCAGCTGTGAAAACTAAACTGTCTTTGCCGTTTCCTCCCAAATTTATCTTTCCATTTCCAGTTGAGTATAACTCATCATTATAAAACTCAGCTCTATTATTTCTATTCCTATCTTTGAGAAGAAGTGGAAGATATTCACCCTCTTTTATATTCTTAAAATGAGCCTTACCCTCTTTGTTAACTCCAAGATAATATCTTATTCTGCTATTATAAATTGTGCTGTCTAAAACTTCATTATAATCATATAGAGCAATCTTGTAGTCCGAAAAATTTTTAATTTTATTAAACTTATCTCCAACAACCTCATATTTGAGTGTAGCTTTAACCTCACAACTATCCAACCTGTTACCCGTAGAGAAGGCAAGAATATAGTTATCCTTTAAACTGTTTTTTCTTAAATCTTTTAGATTTGTATTTAGAGATATAAAAACAGTTTGATCTTCCGGCAAATCAAAAAAATCTATACTTAAACCACTCTCATTCCACTCTACGCTATAGTTATCCTTTATTGAGTATGGAGAGATTTCCAGACCATTAGTTCTACTTTCCCAATAGAAATACTCATTAAAATCAATATATACATCAATATCTCTATCAACATTTAAAGATCCGTTTTTTAAACTTGCTCCCACAATTTCCAACGGTGTTTTATCCTCTTCTCCCCCTCGAGGAGATCTGGTATAATCATTGGCACACGAATATATAAAGAGAGCCAAAAATAAATAAAAAAATAGCTTCATCTACTCAACCAACAAACTTAAATCAAAACTTTTAACACTGTGAGTAAGTGCTCCCAATGAAAGATAATCAATACCAAAATCAGCTAAGATTTTAACCTTTTCATAATCAAGATCTCCAAACAGTTCCAATTTTTTATCCGCTATGTTTAGCTTTATACACTCTTTTATTGTATCGCTATCCACTTTATCAAGCATAATTGTACCCAAATACTCTTGCAAAACAAACTTTACTAGGTTTTTATAGCAATTCTCTTCTAAATTCTTCATTGAAAGTTCTATCCTGTCTAAATCTAACTTTGTGTAAATATACATATTAGCTTTACTGTTTTCAATATAAACCAAAATTAGTTTATATAAGGTTTACTGAAAATCAATATACCCTGCCTATAATTTTTAAATATTTTAGGTTCTTTCTATAATATTGTGAAAAAAATATCTTGACAGACACAAGAGGATTCCTAGTTTTATAAAAAAATACGCCTAATCTTATAAAGCTAAGGAAA
>PDON01000020.1 GCA_002742935.1 Candidatus Cloacimonadota bacterium
AAAATAGAAGGGATAAACAGACTACTTAATCTCATAAATTTGTACCTCAAAATTTTGATCATCAATATCTCTAATACAGCTTATTCTATTGGTTTTAGGATCAAAACCATTTATTCTTCTATCAAATGGAATCTTTTTTATAACCTTTTTTCTTTCAATAGAGTAAACCCAAATCTCTTTATCAGGCAACCCTTTTCCCATCATAAACTTGGAGTTGTCGATTTGAATATAAAACTCTTCTTTGTATTGGTTATAAAAGAAATTGAGAAGCCTACTAATTCTTAACATAGGGCTATTAAAATCATTTTTAATATCATTAAGAGTTATTTTGTCTAATTCAAGATCTCTTCTTTTAATCAACTCATTAATTGGATAGGAGTTTATAGTATTTAGATTGTAATCCATCTCTAAAATAGCTTTTCCGGAGTTGTTAAGAATAAAAAAGCTATTCTCTATTGGGAATAATAGTGAAGTTCCTGAAAGCACAGACTCTGAAAAGTATTTATCAGCATTATTTGAAGTTTCATCATCTTTTATAAATAGCCTATCTAATCTATATCTCTTTTCAAAATCAGATATGTCATCAAAAGCTTTAGAGGATGAAATATCGTAAGTTCCCTCTTCGTACTTACTTTTTTCAAAATCTAACTTGATACAACTTTTTACTGAATCAATAAGTAAAGGGTAAGATCCACTACCGTATACAGTGTTATTTTTAATAATAAATTTATCTCCAGAAAAGGAAAGTTCTGTTTCAAACAGTTTTTCTAAAGTAGAGTTACTATTCCATACACCAATTTTATTAAATTGAAAACTTATAATTTTATCATCATTAAATTGTAAACTATGAGTTTTTCCAAAAGCTTCTCTTGAATTACCTGTCGTTCCAAACCTTTTTGGTTCTGTTCTATTCTCACAATCAAATAGCAAAATAGCTTTTTTTAAATTTTTTTTATCCAAAAAATTATATGAATATCCATTTGAATTGCTAACTTTACCATTTTTATCTGATAGTGTAACTATTACCTGTTTTTTCTTAAAGTCAAATGCAGAAGTTTTTACCGGAAGGGAATACTTTATTGTATCTACTTTAAATTGATAACTTTCTTTAAATGATAGATAGTTGTTTGATAGATCTTTTGGAACTATTTTTTTATTGTTACTGGTAATTTTATTTTTCTTTAACTTTTTAATCTTTTTATTGCTTTTTTTTGAGTCCTTATTATCCCTCAAATATATTTCTCTAAGTTCATCCCCATTAGCAACAGTATCAATTCTTGAGCCATTATCAACAATAAACTTACCATTCTCTTTTTTCACTTTAAGAATAAGCTTTGTATCATTACTTGATATTTCTGCATATCCTAGTGTTTTAAATACTAATATTGAAACAAAAATTAAAACAATTGCTCTCATTTTTACCTCTAGCTAATTTAGGATTGATTTATTTTATTATTATATTTTTATTAAAAAACATTAGAATATGCAAGGGTAAAATAAATTTTATAATGAACTTTATTAATTGTGTATTGTATTAATTTGTTATATATAGTATTATCCTAATTTAAGAGAATGCTTTATATGTTTATAATAAATTAAAGGGGAAAATAATGGAAAATCAAATATTAAATATTTCCAAAACCAGAGAGGGTGAAAACAGTTTTATGGGCAAGGTCTACTCATGGATGTTTATAGCTCTTCTTGTTACCGGTTTTACTTCATACTTTATGCTATCATCACCAGATCTGTTGTTCAGCGTTGCAACATCTCCAATATTTTATCTTCTAATCTTTGGAGAGCTAGGTTTGGTTATCTTCTTCTCTGCAAGGATAAATAAGCTTAGTCTCACAACAGCGACTCTGGTATTTATGATCTACTCAGTTCTCAATGGAATAACAATCTCCGTAATACTTTTGCAGTATACATCAACTGTTGTATACAATGCGTTTCTAGCTTCTGCTGTTACTTTTGGGGCTATGAGTGGTTACGGATATTTTACCAAGAAAGATCTTACAAGTTGGGGTGGGTTCTTTATGATGGGTCTTATAGGTATTATTATAGGTTCTGTTATAAATATATTTATGGCATCTTCAACTCTTCATTGGCTTATAACCTACATCGGTATTTTTGTATTTTTAGGTTTAACCGCTTACGATACACAGAAGATAAAAAGTTACTACCTACAGTCAGATGATAGCGACACACTGGGAAAACTTGCTCTGTTTGGAGCACTGGCTCTATATCTTGATTTTATAAATCTGTTCTTAATGATCTTGAGAGTTTTTGGAAGAGGTGATGATTAGGTAAGTTTCTTCTGTTAGATAAATTTAATCTAGATATAAGCAGGATCTAAGTATATTTTGCAATCAATTTGATCTAAGCTTGGTTTACTTGACAATCCTGTTTGAGTTAGATATATTGAAACTAAAATTATAAACTATCTTGGAGATTTAATGTCTAAGCTAATGGTTAGCGTTTCCGGTATTAGGGGTATTGTAGGAGATTCTTTGACTCCTAATGTTATTATGGATTATGTTTCAGCATTTGCAAAATATTGTGGTGGTGGTCCCATTGTAGTTGGTAGAGATACCAGACCTACGGGTGAAGCAATAATGAACTTAGTTTGTTCAACTTTAAATATGTGTGGGGTTGATGTTATCTGTGTTGGTATAGCAACTACTCCTACAATTGAGATGGGTGTAAAGTTGTATGAAGCAGCCGGTGGTATTGCCATTACTGCCAGCCATAATCCTATTGAGTGGAATGCTCTAAAGTTTTTTGATAAAGATACTCTTTTTTTAGATGAGGTTGAGGGTGAAAAACTTCAATCTATCTTGAAGAGTAGAGATTTTAACTTTGTAGATTATAAAGAGATGGGTAGCACTAAATATGAGTATGATGAGGTTAAAAATTATCATATCAGAAGTGTTTTAGATCTTCCATATTTAAATAAAGGAGCTATCCGTAAAAAAGGGTTTAAGGTTGTAGTAGATTGTGTTAATGGTGCCGGTTATGAGATTATTCCCGAGATTTTAGAGGATCTTGGTTGTACTGTTCATAGAATGTTTTGTGAACCTACGGGAGAGTTCCCTCATGGAGCAGAGCCTCTACCTGAAAACTTGACTGATATATGTGAAGTTATCAAAAATGGAAATTATGACCTCGGTATGGTTGTTGACCCTGATTCTGATAGATTAGCTCTTATATCGGATGGTGGAGAGCCTTTAGGGGAGGAGTATACTCTTGCAATGGTTACTGACCTTATTTTATCAAAGGTTGAGACTGATGTTTGTGTAAATATTTCAACTTCGAGAGCTGTTGATGATATCTGTAAAAAGTATAACAGAAAATTATACAAGGCTAAGGTTGGAGAGGTTAATGTATCCAAAAAGATGCTTAAAAACGGTTGTATTATTGGTGGAGAGGGTAATGGTGGAGTTATTTTACCTGAAATTCACCCGGGCAGGGATGCTGTTGTGGGTGTTGCTTTAATACTTCAATATCTTTTGGAAAAAGAGAGTTTTATTACAGATGTTTTCAATGAGCTTCCCCAATACTCTATATCAAAAAATAAGTTACAGCTTGAAAATTTAGATTATGATAAAATTATTGGAAGCTTGGTAGAGGGTGTTGAGCCTGATAAAATATCAAGACTTGACGGTGTTAGGATTGATAAAGAGGATCATTGGATCCAGATTAGAAAATCAAACACAGAGCCTATTGCAAGAATATTTGTAGAGGCTGAAACAAAGGAAAAAGCTGAAAAGATTTATGAAGAGTATATTAGTAAAATTAATACTTCTATTTAGTGTTTTATTATTACTCTCTTGTGCTTCAACTAAAGAGGAGATAAAGTTTGATAAAATGATCGGCTCTGGTAAGCCGGTCTTTTATTATAATCTCATAAAGAGTTTTGGAAGAGATGACAGTGAGTTTAAACTTATTTCAAGATATAAGATTGAATATGACAGACTCCATTTTGAGAGATTAAACGGTAAATATGTATCTAAGTTTAATGTTAGTTTTGCTGTTTTTAAAAGGGGAGAGGAGATACCTGTAAAGCAGGAGTTTCTATCAAAAGAAGTTGTTGTTGAAAGATTTGAAGATACGGATAATCATAAACTATTTGATTTTGATCAATTTGAACTCTTTCTTCCTGTAGGTGAATATACCACAGAACTTAAGATTGAATCTAAGAGTGGTGAGTATTATAAGAGAGTTGATGATGTTACTTTTTGGTATGAAAACACTCTTGGTATGAGTAATCTTACACTTTTTAAATCCCCTTCGGAAAAGTTTGATCTGGATAATATGATACCAATTGTAAGTAATAGAATTGATGAGGATTGTAAAAATATTGGTATCTATTTTGAACTCTTATCCCCAAAAGATTTGGAGTATACGGTAGAATATTCGCTAATGAACTCAGATCGTCAACTTATATACAGTGATAAAATAGATAAGAAAACAAGTGGAAGAGTTACAAAAGAGATAATAGCTTTCTCTCTTAACAATAATAAAATTGGCGACTATATTTTTAAAGTTGTTACCTCTATAGAAAATAAAAGGTTTGAAAGGTATATTCCTTTCAATATTAGATGGAGAGATGATACAGCTGAAATTTCCAATCTTAATGAGGCTATAAGAAATCTTATATATATTGTTGATGACAGAGATACATTATCCACTGTTTTAAGATATGACTATAATGAAAAAAGAAAGTGGTTTAATAACTTCTGGGGCAAGGTTAACAAGGGCAGTGGAGATAGCAATATTGTTATGGAGGAGTATTACAGAAGGGTAAACTTTTCAAATGTAAACTTCTCTTCAGGTGCTAAGAAGGGGTGGAAAACCGATAGAGGACAGGTTTTTATTATTTATGGGGAGCCGGATGAAATTCAAAAATATGAGTATTCAAGACATATAAAACCCTATGAAGTATGGGTGTATTATAACAGGGGAAGACAGTTTATTTTTGATTATGTTGCCGGAGATTTCAGATTGAGGAGAGAATAATGGATATCACTGTTTTGGCAAGTGGTAGTAAAGGTAATTGTTCCCTCATTGATAGTGGTGATGGTCTTATTCTTGTTGATGCGGGTATATCAGGAAAAAGAATAATTGAGAAGATTAGTGAAGCCGGAAAAGATAGTAAAGATCTTGTAGGGCTGGTTTTAACACATGATCACAGAGATCATATCAGCGGAGCGGGTATAATATCTAGAAGATTGAAAATTCCCGTGTATACCTCTCCAATAATCCACAGCATGAATAAAGAGATTCTAAAGAATTGTGATGTTAAATATTTTAACGGTAGATTTAATATCTCCTCTTTAGAAGTAACTCCTATTCCTATTTCTCACGATGGTAGCGATAACTATGGTTATATTTTTGAGAAGGGTGGTAAAAAGATAGGTCATATTACAGATCTTGGGGTTGTTACATCCCTTGTTAAGGAGAGATTAAGGAGTTGTAATATCTTAGTTTTGGAATCAAACCATGATCTTAAAATGTTAAAAGAGGGGCCTTATCCTTGGTATCTAAAGCAGAGAATTTTAGGTAAAAAGGGGCATATCTCCAATGTTCAATCCTCCGATTTGGTAAAAGAGATATATAGTGAGAGGTTGAAAGATCTTGTTTTAGCACATCTGAGCGAAGAGAATAATGATCCTGTAATTGCCTATGATAATATGGATAGGTTAAGATCTTCTTTTGGTCACAACTATTCAATACATGTGGCAAAGCAGAACACTATTTCTGAAACTTTTGTTGTAGATCTTGATTAATATGAATATGAGAGCCAAATTATTAAATCAATTTTTTCTATACTTGATTATTTTTATATAATTTTATTTATATTAATTATGATTGGTATTTTTGTAATGAGGAGGGGTTATTAAAAAGCTGTTATTAATATTTCTTATCTTGGTATCTCTTTTCCTTTCTATAGGAAATTTTCACATTGTATACGGAAAGGATCTTTTAACCATTATTGAAAGAAAAAATTTTGGATTTGATAACATATTTATCTCTCTGGATGATATAATAAAAAATATCTATAACAATAGTACAGAAATTAGATTAAGAGATAATTATATAATTACAAAGCTCTCTGAAAAAGGTGGTTTTAAGTTAGGTTATAAACATATTGCGGAGCAGTTTGCAAAGAAGCTTCTGTTGGAGATAAAGAGAGTTTCTGATTTAGATAAAAATTATAAACCTTCATTAAATGATATTGGAATAGGTAATACTTTAAATCTTGATCCAAAAACTTATGGAGTTGATGTTTTAAGAGTTGAGGATGGCTTTATTATTGTGAGGTGTAAGGGGGAAAAAGTAGTTATTAATTATTAATTTTATTTTTGTTATATAAAATATATCTACCATAAGGTTCTCGAGGAATACAACTTTTTCAATCAGTTTGGGAAAAGTTTTAAGATTTTTTAAAATCTATAAACTTTTCAGGGCTTCTATAATAGTAAATCAACTTTTATATTGACAATTAGTTTTATATTACTATAATCAAGAAAGTCTAAACTATTATAATGTTTGGAAGGGTATACTATTACACAATCTTTTGGGGATAAAATGAGTAGATTAAAAGAGATAAATAGGCGTAAAACCTTTGCTATAGTAAGTCATCCTGATGCCGGTAAGACCACTTTAACAGAGAAATTACTTCTTTTTGGTGGTGCCATAAGGGAAGCCGGAGCTGTTAAATCCAATAAGATAAAAAAGGGTGCAACTTCAGATTTTATGGAGATAGAGAGACAGAGGGGTATTTCTGTAGCTTCATCTGTAATGGGATTTGAATATAAAGATTATAAAGTAAATATACTTGATACTCCGGGTCATAAAGATTTTGCCGAAGATACCTATAGAACACTTACGGCAGCGGACTCTGTAATAGTTGTTATTGATGTTGCAAAGGGTGTTGAGGAGCAAACAGAAAAGCTTGTTAATGTTTGTAAGATGAGAAACACTCCAATTATTGTTTTTATAAATAAGATAGATAGGCCGGGTAAAGATAGTTTTGAACTTTTAGATGAGATTGAACTAAAACTTGGTATTAAGGTTTCTCCATTCAGTTGGCCTGTTGGTATGGGTGAAGAGCTTAAAGGTGTTTATAATTTAAGAGATAAAAATTTAAAGCTATTTAAAGCTCATCAAACCCAAGATGAGGACTCTACTATTGTTATTGATGGTCTCGATTCAGATCTTTTAGATGAACATATTTACAACCAAGCCGACAAACTTAGAGAAGATGTTGAGATGGTTGAGGGTGTATATCCTGAATTTAATTTAGATGATTATCTTAATGGTGAGATCTCTCCACTATTTTTTGGATCTGCACTAAACAATTTTGGAGTTAAGGAGCTTTTGGAGTGCTTTTTGGATATAGCTCCAAAACCTTTGGATAGAGAAACAGATACAAGAGTGGTAAAATCTGATGAGGAGAAGTTTTCAGGATTTGTATTTAAGATTCATGCAAATATAGATCCTAATCACAGGATGAGAATAGCTTTTTTAAGGGTTGTTTCCGGAGTTTTTGAAAGAAATAAAAATTATCATCATGTCAGGCTTAATAGAAAACTGAAGTTCTCAAATCCTACTTCATTTATGGCTCAAAAGAAGGAGACCATTGAAAACGCCTATCCGGGTGATATTGTAGGTATACCCGATACGGGTAATTTTAAAATAGGTGATACCTTGACAGAGGGTGAGTCTTTCTCATTTAAAGGTATTCCAAGTTTCTCTCCTGAACTGTTTAAGTATGTTGAAAACACAAATCCATTAAAAACGAAACAATTAAATAAAGGTATTGATCAATTGATGGAAGAGGGTGTTGCCCAACTGTTTACAAAGGTTAGTAATAATAGAAAGGTTATTGGAACGGTTGGAGAGCTTCAATATGAGGTAATCCAATACAGACTAGAACATGAGTATCAAGCGAGCTGTAGATTTGAATCTATATCTCTGTATAAAGCTTGTTGGATAAGTAGTGATGATGAGAGTAAACTAAAAGAGTTTATCCAAAAAAGGTCAGACTCAATGGCTAAAGATAGATACGGTAATGATGTTTTCCTTGCTCAATCTCCATATAAGCTTCAGATGGTTCAGGATAATTATCCTGAAATAAACTTTCACTTTACATCAGAGTGTCGATAAACTTCGTATTACTGCGTTGAATTAAATTCTCCGTTGCTCACTTACTAATTGTAAGCTCAGACTGCCTACCAACTTCGCATTACTGCGTCATCGATTTTTTATGTTCAAATCACCTAGGTTTACTAGGCTCCTATCACATAAAAAATCAATTCCTTGTACTGCTCACTTCTCGAAAGTCTGAGCCGTTGCGTGCAACGGCTCTACAATTCACAACTTATCCCCTTTCCAAGGGGAGATGCCCAAAGGGTAGAGGGAAATCTCCCACCTTCGGTCTTCCGTCTTCGGTCTTCCACAACCTCTTTTAATTTCCACTCTACAAAAAAAGCCTCAAATTTGAGGCTTTTTTTGTAGTATCTTATTAGAAAATTACTTAATCAGTATCATCTTTTTGACATGATTCTCTTTTCCCACTGTTAGCTTATAGTAATACACACCACTGGAAAGGTTTGAGCCGTTAAACTCAATAGAGTGTGTTCCACTTTTCATACTATTGTTAAGTAAACTTTTAACCATTTCACCCTTGGTATTGTAAACCTCTAATTTTACATCTGATTCCATGGGTAAGTTAAAACTTATGGTTGTAGTTGGGTTGAATGGGTTTGGGTAGTTTTGAGAGAGAGATAAACCATTAGGTAGAACCTCTTCGGTAGAGGTTGGCATAAGAGAAGAGTCCTCATAATCTCGGACTATGAGATTTCTTAAAGAACGGTTAGATTTGCTACTACCCGGTCCACAATTTATAACATCATAACCTTTATTAAAAATATCTCCAATATTTCTAAAAGGTGGTGTAATAAAAGTTGTTGAATCGTTATTTATATAAGTA
>PDON01000035.1 GCA_002742935.1 Candidatus Cloacimonadota bacterium
AAATAGCATTTTAACACCCAAAAGCAAATATAAAAATAACTATCTTACATATTATTTGGAAGTTGCTATTTTAAGATTTTTCTTGTTCGGAAGACAGGAGAGAGAGAAAATATAAACTAAAACAAAAGAGTGTAAACTTTTTTTTGAGTTGTTTTAATAGTTTATTAAAAGCTTTGAAATATAATTTTTATATTTAAAGAACTTGAATACTCATTATATCCTATAAAAAAGTTTTATAAAAGAAAAGGCATAAGTATATAAAAATGACAAAAAAAGAGGTAAAATAGATCTCTGGGTTTATGAATTGTTAAAAATAAGGATAATAGATTTAGTTTAGTAACAGAGGATAAAGAACAGTATGAAAAATAATATCATAATCCATAGCAGTAATGATGGAAAAATCAATATTTAGAATTAGAAGTAAAAGAGGTACAGAGTTTAAAATATGGGCAAATACAATTCTTAAAGAGTATCTGAAAAAAGATTTTATCAAAAGGTTAGAGATCTACTCTCTTTAAGTAGGGTCTACGACTCAGGAAGTACAACCCTAATAGTAGTACCTGAACTTGAGGTCTCTTTAACAAAGATCTTACCCTTATGAATCTCTTCAAATACCCTCTTGGCAAGAACAAGACCTAACCCCCAACCTCTTTTCTTTGTGGTATAACCACTCTCAAAAACCCTTTTTTTATCGGTGAGACCTGAACCATTATCAATAAAATCAATAGTTATAAAACCATTTTTTTGGGTTACCCTAACAGAAATTTTACCCTCATAATTTTTAGATGAAAGTTCTTGAACAGAGTTTTTAAGAATATTTTCAAAAGCCCAGCTTAAAAGAGTAAAGTTTCCAAATAGGTTTATACTGGGAACTCCAATGTTAAAAACTATTCCGCTACTTTTACTGGATCTCTCTTTTAGATACTTTACAACAGACTCTATTATTATTTTAAGATCACAATATTCAAAGTTTGGAATAACACCTATTTTGGAAAATCGGTTTGCAACAATATCAAGTCTTCTTAAATCCTCTCTCAAACCATCATAAACCATTTTTGTATCACTATTTAAACCAAACTCTCTTAATAGTTCAAGCCAACCCATAATTGAGGAGAGTGGTGTACCCATTTGATGTGCTGCTTCTCTTGACATGGCAACTAAAACTTTACTTCTCTCATTTGAATTTAGAAGCCTTACAATAACAAAATGGATACCTACAAGAAATAGAACCAAAATGATTAAAAAAATAGTAATAAAACTAAATTTATTAAACCTACTACTCTCAATATAATGGAAATAGTTACCATCAGAAAGTTTAACAGAAATATAACCTGAAGATATAGAGTCTTTGGAAAAATGGAAACTATCTACACTATTTTTTAAAAACTCTTCTTGATCTGATAAACAATCCTCAGTTTGGGTTTTTAAAAATCTTTTAAAGCAAGTTTTGTAATTATTTGAAAAGGAAACAGTATTTAAATAGAAATAAAAGAGTGATAGAGATAGAATAACTATTGATAGTGTAAGAAATAAAACCTTAACTATTTTTCTGGATCTTCTATCATAATTCATATTCCACATAAACTAAATACCGTTTGTTATAATATTGTAGATCCTTTCGGTAGCTCCGGATTTTTTCTGAATAAAGTTTTTACTCTGTTGAGAAACTTGATTGTAGTAAATTTTATTTCCCCATAGAGATTTAACTATTTGATAAAGTTCACTACTATTATCAAAAGCAATACCACAACCTATATCAGTCATCTCTTTTGCCTCAGGAGATTTTGACAAGTTTGGACCAAAAAGCACCGGTAAGCCATAAGCTGCAGGTTCAAGAACAGAATGCAATCCTGCTTTTCCAAAACCTCCACCAACATAAGCAATTGAAGCTAAACTATATATAGCAGACAATATACCTATTTTATCAATAATCAAAACTTCACAACCCTCTTTTATACTACCCTTTCTAAGTTCAGAATAGACCTGATAACACAGATTATTTTCTTGACAAACTGCCTCTATTTTATATATGTGCTCAACATCAATTTCATGAGGGACAATAATAAGAAAACTATCCTTATATCTTCCCTTTATATCACTCCAACTACCAAGAATAATCTCCTCTCCAACGGGCCAACTACTACCTGCAACAAAAATCTTTTTACTAACTCTAAACTCTCCAAAAGGATCATTTTCTGAAAAATGTACAGCATCTTTCTTAACTGTATCAAATCTTGAATCCCCACATATGTGGAGTTTTTCATCATAAGGATAGATATTAAAAAATCTATCCCTATTACTCTTATCTATTGTTATTATTCCGGTAAAATGTTTGTATAACGATTTAAAAAAAGGTTTTACATACCAATTTCCCACTTTAGAATCCTTTGCATATAGAGCATTTACAAGATATATGGGGGTATCCCTTCTGCTAAGTTCAAGAATAAAATTGGGCCACACATCATGCTTAGAAATTATAACAAGAGAAGGGTTTATAAAACTGATAAAATTTTTTGTTATAAAATAAGTATCAAAAGGAACATATGATATAATATCGACTAGATCGGACTCATCTTTGCTAATATTTTTATACGCTGAAGAGGAGAATACTGAAATTACCAAGTTATACTTCTCTCTCTCTTTATTAAACCTCTCAATAATAGGAATTATCTGCTTAAACTCCCCCATTGATGAAACATGAAAAAGTACAGTTTTTTTGAATGGTCCCAAATTAGCTATCTCATTGGAAAGCTTTTTGATAATATTAGTTCTCTCTTTTATGGCTGTATAGATCTTTTTTGAAAAAAGGGATAGAACAAACATACCTAAAAAAGCTATTGGAACTATAAATATATTATAAAAGAATCTTAACATAAAAAACCTCTAAAAATAGAAAATTAAACTATTATTTCTAGCTTTTTGTCTTAACAAACTCAATATCAATCTTCTCATCTAAAGTTAAGATCATAAAAGAGTTGTAATCAACATATCTGTTACTTGTTACACTTCCGGGAGATGCAACTATAGTACTCCCTCTATCAGATCTGTAAGGGTGATGAATATGACCGTGAAGAATAAGATTGTAGTCACTAAATTTATAATCCAGGAAATCTATATTTTCGGTGTGTCCATGAAGTAATTTTATCTTGAAATCATTATATATAAAATCCTCCTCTATTTTTATAGAGGGTATTTCAAAATCATTGTTACCTCTTACAGCCAAAAGTTTTCCCGTAGATTTTAGAGAATTGTAATACTCCAAAGAGATAAAATCACCCAAATGAAATATTTTATCACAGCTCTCAATAAAGGTTGATAGTTCTTTACATCTACTTCTATTACCATAGTAGTGGGTATCAGATAAAACGAGGATCTTCAAAATTTATACCTTTTGTAAGATTTATTGCTCTATTTTTGTCTATAATAAGTTGATCTGTTAAAGATTCTATTCCGTCAAACTTTATCTCATCTCTTAACCTAAGAATAAAATATAATCTTAATTTTTTGTCGTAGCAATAATCATTATAGTTAAGAATATAAGATTCTATTGTTTTCTTTCCTTCTTCAAAGGTTGGATTATAGCCTATATTTGTCATACTGAAGTAAAAAACACCATCAAGCTTAACAGCGGTAAAGTATACACCAACTTCCGGTCTCATCTTTTTAGGATTTTCAGGGAGAAGATTTATAGTTGGGAAATTTATAGTTCTCCCCCTCTTTTTACCATGTACAACCACACCATCAATAAAGAAAAATCTTCCAAGATATGAATCTACATTACCATCCCAACTTAAAACAGATTGTCTAATAATTGTACTTGAGATAGGTTTATTGTTGAGCATTCTTGGAGGAACACTACTCACATTAAAAGAGAACTCCTTTCCAAGTTTCTCAAGATCTAAAAAACCACCTTTCCTATCTTTACCAAAGTGATGATTAAAACCGGAAACAAAATGTTTAACCTCAACATTTGCAAGTATATAATCTCTTATAAAAACTGTAGGATCGGTTTTCATTATCTCTCTATTAAACTCCTGAACAATGAGAAAATCTATTCCTGTTCTTTCCAAAAGTTCTATCTTTTCACTCCAAGTAGTTATATACCTAATATCATAATCAGGATTTACAACCTCCCTAGGGTGAGGCTTAAAGGTTATAATTGCAGATTTTGATCCTGTCTCATCTGCTTTTCTCTTTAAATGATCTATCAGATCAATATGACCTAAATGGATACCATCAAAAGAACCCAAGGTTATTGTTAGTGGTTTATCTATATCTTTAAGTGTACAAATTTTCATAAATTTTCCATAATTTAAAGGAGATGTTAAATATAAACTATCTTTACCATTCGGTCAAATTAACCTAGATTCTTCTATAGATCAAAAGAACCAATTAAACAGATAAGATTTCTCCTATTTCTAAAACTCTACTCAATAGGATAGCTCTCAAGATCATACGCCAAATATATTTTACCCTTAAAAAGCTCCTTTGCATCATCTCTAAACTTCTCATATCTAATATATGAAGCACTAAAATGGGAGAGAACCAAAGCTTTAACCCCAGACTCTTTTGCAACTTCACCACACATATATGAAGTTAAATGCATTCTATCTCTGGCTCTATCTTCAAACTCTTTCTGAAAAGTTGATTCAATATAGAGCATATCAGCATTTTCTGCCAACTTAAAAAGGTTATCACAGAGATAAGTATCTGAAATAAAGGTAAATATTTTACCCTTAACAGGGTCTGAAGCTATATCTGAAAGCTTAACAATACCATTTTCTGTTTCCACTTCGCCCTTTTTCTGTAACTCACCCAAAATAGGACCTTGAGAAAGACCAAATGATTCTGCTTTTTTAAGATCAATATTACCGGGTTTATCTTTAAAAGATACTCTAAAACCAAAGCAATCTACTCTATGGTTAAGCTCATAGGTTGTTACATTAAACATATCCTGTTTAAAAATCTTACCATTGGAAGCTTCCAAAACCTCAAGATCAAACCCCAGTCTTGATCCTGAAATTTTAAGATTAAAGTTTATATACTCCTCCAAACCTTTTGGACCTATAATGGTAATAGAACCGGGTATATTAAACATACTTTTTGTAGAAAGAAGGGGAACTAAACCTGCAATATGATCTTGGTGTAGATGAGAAATAAAGATATACTTAATTTTACTTAACTTATATGAGGCTCTTATAAGCTGTCTTTGAGTACCTTCGGCACAATCAAACATTATTCCGTATGCCTCATTTTTAAGAACAAAAGAGGTACAATTTCTATATTTTGTGGGAGCTCCTCCACTAGAGCCTAAAATAAGAAGTTCCATATATAACCTTTTTATTTAAAACATATTGCCCTAAAAATCTCATATAGAGATCAAACAATGGTAAGATTAACCCTAAGATTAAGAGTGAACCTGTATACAAAAAGAGATCTACTAATCAAGGCTACCTAAAAAAAGATCATCCATTCCGTACAAACCAAACTTATCAATATTTTCAATAAATCTTATAGCTTTTATCACACCTTTGGAAAATAGATCTCTGGTTACGGCTCTGTGAGAGATCTCAATATTTTCACCAACACCGGAAAAGATAACTTTATGATCACCAATAACATCTCCACCTCTCAAGGTGTGAACCCCTATCTCATTTTTTAATCTTTTGGCATTGTTTCCAAATCTTCCATGCTTTTCAAATAAATCTTTTCTGGCAGAATGGATAGTATTTAAAATAGTTTTTGCAGTACCTGAAGGAGCATCTGTTTTACCGTTATGGTGCATCTCAACAACTTCAATATCAAAACTTTCATCAGCCATCTTTGTTGTAAGATCAACAAGCTTGTTGAGAATATAGATACCTGTTGAAAAGTTTGTAGAGTAGAAGATAGAAGTTTTAGAAGAGAGTTTTTTCATTTCACCAATTTGATCACTACTTAAACCTGTAGTTCCTGAAATAAACTTTTTACCCAAAATTGATACAAGTTTTAGATTCTCCATCATTGAATCGACAGGAGTAAAATCTACAACAATATCGTAACTTGAATTTACAGATTTAAGATCTGTTTTAAACTCAACACCTTTAATATTTTCATTATTTACCCTATCAACTATAGCAACAAGATTTAAATTATCTATACTATCCAATAAAGAACAGATAGATTTTCCCATTCTTCCAAAACCGCCTACAACTACAATATTACTCATAAAATTAACCTTCTCTTTCAATTCTATCTTTAAGCTTCAAAATATCTTTCATTTGAGCTTTAAACTTATCAAGTCTTTTACCCTTAAGCTTTGGAGTTGCTATCATTCTTTTATTGAGAGGATTTACCCATTTTCCCTTATACTTTATACCAAAGTGAAGATGAGGACCGGAAACTCTACCGGTTTTACCAACCTTACCAATAACCTGCCTTGGAGAAACACCCTGACCTTTTCTAACACTTATAGAGCTCATATGAAGATAGTAGGTTCTAGTTCCATCGGGATGTTTAATTATAACATGCTTTCCCGAAAGCTTATTGTTTTTTACAGCTTCAACCTTTCCGGTAGCAACAGCATAGATAGGGGTTCCAATCCTACCCCTATAATCAACACCATTATGAAACGATCTTCTCTTTGTAACAGGATGAACTCTCCAACCAAAATTTGATGTTACATGAATTTTATCCAGAGGATACCTCAAAGCTGAGTGGATTAAAGCTTTTCCATCTTTTGTGTAATGTGCTGTATATGTTGAAGATTCATCATTATCATCATATCTGAATGCTTCATGTTTACCCGCTTTTTTTCCTTCATAAGAAGCGTATAAAATCTTTCCACCTCTAAGATCTAAGCCATCATAGCTCTGCTCTTCAACAAGAACATAAAAAGTATCACCATTTCTAGCATTATATCTAAAATTAACAGTACACTCCATTATTCCATTAACAGCTTGTTTAAGATTAGATTTAAGACCTGCATTTATAAGAGAGTTATCCAAAGTATTTTCAAGCTCACCCTTATATACTTTAAGTCTCTTTTCAGATTCCAAACTATTCCTACTGTAAACAAGACCTGAATCGGAGTTAGTTAAAACATGAGAGATCAAAATATTTGGTCTGTACTGAAACTTTTTTATAGATTTACAATCATCTTTAAACTCAATAAGAAGCTCCTCTCCGGCTCTCAAATATCTAAAATCTACATGCTCTCTAAGATTCTTAATGATATCAATAGCATTGTTATGAGAAACACCATCAATAGCAACCAAAGATTCAGATAATCCCTTGCCCGAAAGGATCTCACCCTTTCTATACTTTGGGGAAATATAAAATTTTAGTTTATATAAAATACCGTTATCTACCCTATCCAAAAGCTTTCCCATTTCAGAGAAAAGATCTCCATTGATAATTTTAGCTGTCAAACTAACTTGAAATGGTTTAGCTAAAGATAAAAGCTCCTCTTTATTGATTTTATGTTTAGAACTCTCTACTCTACCTTTGGTCTCTTTCTCTTTGGAACATGATAGGAAAAAGAGTAAAATTATAAGTACAATATATTTTGATACAGACACAAACAATCCCATTTTTTTACAACAATCTATAAACAATAGATAAAAAATCAATAGTAAGTTTATTTTTTATAATCAAGGTCTAGAGAAAAAGATAAACAATAGATAAAAAAGAGAGTGTTAAGAAACCATCTTCTCTGCCTCAGCGTATATAAGTTTCCTCTCATCTTCACCCACAAACCGGGTAATGATTTTAGCAATTATGACAATACCAACTATATCTATAACCAATCTGGAAAGAGCAAATCTAACTCCCAAAGCTTCCAATTCAAATAAAAACATTGGAACCTTCGTAGTTGACCAAGCTCCTATAAATATAATAATATTAGAAAATTTAGCACCCTTTTTCATCAAAACTGAGGCAATGGGAAAAGCTCCGTATAAGGGACCGGCTGAAACAGCACCCATAAAAAATGATACAGCTATACCTTTTATCCCCGATTTATTACCAAGATATTTAATTGTAGTCTCTTTGGGGATCCATGTATCTAACAAACCCAAGATTATAAAAACAGGAGGAACTATTATCATCATATCTATAAGAGAGTTTCCTGTTGAAATTAGAGCTCTTCCTCCAACTTCTTTGTCAAAAAAATATAAAACAGCAATAGCTAATACTCCAATAATTGAAAGTTTGTATCTCTTTAAAACCATAAACCCTCCGCAATATTACCTACCATATATCCAACTATAAACGAAAAGATAAGGGCTAAAACATTTCTAAGCATGGTAACTTTATACCCAAAATATTTTTTCTCTATGGGAAAAGTAATAACTCCTACCATCATTACAGTAGAAACAAAAGTAGCTACCTGTATATATCCAGCACCGCTATCAAGAAAACTTTTTGCTGTTGGAAAAGCTATAAATCCGGGAATTAAAGTAATAGAACCCACAATGCTTGAGATAACAACACCCAAGATTCCCGATTCTTTACCTATAATAGATGATATAAACTCTCTATCAAAAAGTGAAAGAGTAACACCAATTAAAATAATAACACCCAAAAATTGAGGTAAAATTTTATAAAATGCTTTCCACCCCTTTATTAGAGATTTTTTTGTTTTTTCTCTACTCTTAAAAAAAGAGAGTATTAAAAAAAATCCTGCAACTATATACAACATACACCTTTAATCCTACTAATCAGGTAAAATATTTAATCTATAGAAACTAGAACATTTAAAGAAAAAATCAATAAAAAAGATCCCGATTTGGGATCTTTTTTATATATAAACTTTCCAGATCTTCTCCATACAAGATCTCTATTAAAGTTTTAAATTATTCTTATGCTGATTCCTCTTCAGGAGACTCTTTTAATAGAATATCCTTAATATTCTCTTTTGCCTTATATCTTCTGTCTAATGTTTGGGTTTTAAACTTATTCTTACACTCTCTACAAACATCTCCTATTTGTAGCTTAGCTTTACTTTTAAAAGGAAAATCGGTTTCAGGCTTTTCAACATTACAGTGAGAACACCTTTTTGTAGGTACTTTTTTCATGGCAAACCTCGATTTTGTTAAAATTAACCCCAAATCAACTTAAATTACTCCAAATATCTAAGGGGTTTAGTTAGTACACATTTAATATAAATTTCAGATCAATTAGTTTAATTATTTTATAACCAACTATTTCAAACTCCAAACTTTAGATTAAATCATATAGTGTATACATTCAATATATCTAAGAAGTTTCAAAATTCAAATATTTTTTAGTAAAACAATTAAGATTATATAATGGGATAAATATTTCTCATGCAAATTTTATGGATAGTGTGAACAAAGAGGACAGGCACAAGATCTAAACTACTTCCCTCCTCGCTCTTCCGTCTCCCGTCTTCGGTATCCTGACTTCGATCTTCCGTCTTCCATCTCCCCTCTCCCGTTTTCAACCTAAACATTACCTAAAAATCCACCAAAAATCCCTCTGTCATTACCACTGAGATCCTTTATTATCTCATAGTTATAACCTTTAAAAATACCCTCTATATCCTCTCTCTGTTTATAACCGTACTCTAAGATAAATTTACCGTCACTCTTCAATATTGTGGGCAGAAGATCCTTTATTCTTCTATAAAAGGATAACCCATCACCATCATCTGTAAGTGCTGATCTAGGTTCAAAAAAAGCCACCTCTCTATCGAGATATTCCATCTCATTTTTCGCAATATAAGGAGGATTTGAAACTACTATATCAAACTTCTCTTTAACCCTAAACTCCTCAAAAATATCCTTCTTAAAAAAGGATACTCTACTGTCAACTTTTAAGTTAACACTATTTATTTTTGCAATCTCCAGACCCTTTTCACTAATATCAATCCCAATACCTCTACTGTTTGGAGTAAGTTTTAATATGGATATAATAATAGCACCGGATCCCGTTCCTATATCCAATATTTTAAGCTCTCTTTCCCCAATATAATCAGAAACTTTCTCCACTAAAGTTTCTGTATCAAATCTAGGGATAAGAACATCTTTGGAAACTTTAAAATCATAACCCATAAAACCTGAACTGCCTATAATATGTTGAATAGGTTCATGATTTTTTCTTCTTGCAATAAGCTTGCGAAGATCAAGTTTTTCACTCTCTGTAACAGGCTTATCAAATTGAAGATAAAGATCCAACCTCTTCATATTGTAGTAGTTACTTATCAAAGTTTCAGCTTCAAACCTTCCATTCTCAAAGCCATTCTTTTCAAGATACTCTCTGGAAAGATTTATTATATCCAACAACTTATAGGTCATCTATAATTGCCTTTAAATTCTCTTCAATTATTTGGTAATCTTTATCAAAAATTGTTCTTACAGAAAGGTAGTATTTCTCATTTCTTACAAATCCAAAAACAGGTGTAGAACTCTTAACTCTCATCTGTTCACTAAGCTTATTTGGAGAAACTTTTTTCTGATCTATTGAAATAGCCCAACCATTAAGAAGCTGTGTAGGCATAGTTCCCGATCCCGCTTGATCCTCTATAGCCTCAGTCTCAACTTTCCAATCATCAGGTAGAAAATCTACTAAAAACTCTTTCAATCTTTTAGCCCTGTTTTCCAACTCATCTACTCCCATTGTAAGGAGATTAAAAGTTGTATTCACCTCTCTGATACTATTTTTAAGATACCCCTTAAGGGTCTCCTCTAAAAGAGCCAATCTTATTTTATCAAGCCTGAAAGCTCTCATATAAGGGTTCTTTTTAACCTTTTCTACAAGCTCTCTCTTACCTGCAATTATACCGCATTGAGGGCCACCCAAAACCTTATCTCCACTAAATGATACAAGATCAATTCCGGCTCTTATACTCTCTTGAACCAGAGGCTCGTGAGGAAGGCCATACTTACCCAGATCCTCAATAATCCCACCACCAAGATCGTAGTATGAGTAGATCTTATACCTTTTAGCTATATCGGAAATCTCCTCAAGTGATGTTTCCTCAACAAAACCCTTAACTTTATAGTTACTGGTATGAACCTTTACCAAAGCTCCTGTATTTTCTGTAATATTATTCTCATAATCAAAGGGGTGAGTTTTGTTTGTAGCTCCAACCTCTTTCATAATACAACCGGATTTTTCAATAATATCGGGCATTCTAAAAGAACCCCCTATCTCAACCTGCTCGCCTCTTGAAATAATAACCTCCTTATCTTCAGCAAGAGCATTTAAACATATCATTACGGCAGCTGCATTATTATTTACAACAGTTGCAGCTTCAACACCTGTTAAAAGAGAAACTAAACTATCAATCTTATCCTCTCTTCTCCCTCTCTTTCCACTTTTAACATCAACCTCTAAAGTTGAATAACCTTCCATTACCGAAAGAGCTTTTTCTACGGCACTTTTAGAAAGAGGAGCTCTCCCAAGACCGGTATTTAAAACGATTCCCGTACCATTAACCATAGCAGTTGTAAAATCGGATAGTATAATATTGATTCTCTTTAAAACCCTTTTTATTACGAAATCATAATCTAGGCTTTTAACCTTTCCTGAAGCTATATCTTTTCTTAAAAGATTGAGTTCATCACCTATAATCTTTACAATAAGTTTTCTATCGTAGTTCTCAAAAATTGGGATTAATCTCTCATCTTCAATAACTAGATCAACCTTTGGGATCATCTTAAACAACTCTTTTTTCATCTATCTTTCTCCATATTTTTCAAAAATAAAATTTAATATCTGATCTACACCTTTTGTGGTATCATAGTCTGCTATATTTAAACAAGATTTTGAGTAATTTTTAATATTAACACTATCTTTACCCGTAACTGAAGGCAAAAGAGTGTTATAGTTTGACGGTAAAAATGCTATATCACACTTTTTAAGCATCTCTCTATCGTTTAAGGAATCCGCTATTCCGATTAGGGTTGCAGAACTTGAAACATGTCTCATCCCTGTATATTTATCAAAATTTTTTGGTACAATATCTACGGCTACACTTGAATATGTTACCCTAAAATATGAGAAATCATAAGGTTTTAAAAAATCTAATACTTTGTTGTAAAACTTCTCAACACTTTCCCCATAGTTTACAAATAGCGAAATTGAGGTTAATCTTCTTGCAAACTTATAAACCTCTTTAAAATTTTCCTCTTCAAGAGTTTTTTGTAGAGAGGAAAATTTCTCAACATCATTGAGATTGGATATAATAGTTTCCTCTATATTATTGTATGAAACAACGGCTCCGGTCTCCAAAATAGAACCATCAAAATATCTTAAAATATCACCGAGTTTTCTCTTAACAAAGGGTAAATCGTTTCCGGTACAGATAAAAAGGGACATATTTTTAGGCTTGCTTTTAAGAGTAGTTATTAAATTCTTATAGATACCCTTCTCTATCTTCTCCTCCTTATTTAAAAGAGTTCCATGAAGATCAATACCAACTAAATACTCCATTTTCTACCTTCCAAAATTGTAAGCTAAATCAACTTTTAATGTAAGTTTAGAAAGATTCTTTTTACTTAAAAGAGAACTGTCCAAAACCCCTAGGTTGATATGAAATCTATCAATAAATATCTTTGCACTACCACCAACTCTATGAACAACACCCTCTAAATCATCAAAATCTGCAAAAGCTGATGGGATATAGTAGTATGAAGCTGAAAAGATAAGCTCATCTTGTAATTTGTATGATCCTATTATCCCCCCCTCTAAAACCCAGCTATTGAGAAGATCCTCTGTTTTTGGAAACTCCCTGTATGTTGTTGAAAGATTAAAATCCCAATCCTTTAATCTATAGCTAAAAACAGTGTTTATTGTAGTTCCTGTAAAGAATGAGAAGGGGTTATCATTTTTATCTGAAATCCTTGTAACTAAAAAAGGTTTAGTTGAAGCTCCTACATGTATAGAGGTTCTGGGTGTCGCCACAAGATCAACTTTAGCTCTAAAGGAGACTCCACCTTCATAGTAGTAGGGATCTTCACTACCACTAACCACCTCTTTATATCCACTTACATTATAATCTATTCCCATTGAAACACAATTTTTACCTATGTTACTAATAAAACCAAGTGAGTATCTATCCAATTTCAGATGGAACTCTCTATCCAAGTTCCTGTCAAAGATTGCTCTGTAGGGGGTATGGTAGGAGATATAAGGAATAAAATCTTTTCTATGATTCCATACCAAAGTAATGGTTTTTAAGGGATCTATATTTTCAAGCCTTTTTACAGATTCTGTATAATCTCCACCTTTTGTTACATTTATTGATACCATACCAAAAAAAGATTTTGTCTTGGTAAGCTCTTGGGTTGTCGTTGGTAAAAATCCAAAGATTTCATCGCCGGAACTAATATAGTTTACCGATGGGAAATCGAGATTGAGATTATCATTTATCCTAAACTCAGAACCCATTAGACCGGTTGATATTAACACCAGAACAACTATTAGTAGTTTAACCATAAACTTGACCTGTATAACTATTTATTAAAATTGCTGCAGCTGATCCAACATTTATAGAGTTTTTAACCCCCCTCATAGGGATCTCAACAACAGTATCAACCAGAGAAAGAGTATTTTCACTTATACCGATCTCCTCATTACCAAATATTATAGCGGTTTTTTTCTTAAAGCTATATTTGTAAAGAGGGATACTCTTTGTAGCTGTTTCAGAAGCGACTAAGGTATAACCTTTATTTTTAAGATCTTCTAATGCCTTATTAATGGTATCAACCTTCAAAATATCAACAAAGGGTATTGAACCCTTAGCTGTCTTTTTCACAGAGATATTCTCAATATCCGGAGTATATCCTGTCAATATAAGTTTTCCAACCCCAAAACATTCACAACTTCTAATGATAGACCCTACATTAAAAGCAGATCTAAGGTTTTCAACAACTATAACAAGATCACTCTTAGAAAACTCGCTTTTTTCAAGATCTGACCTGACCTGAATAAAACTATTTTCAGATATAGGATAACCGGTCTCCTCTTTTAGAGAATGGATTAAAAGGTGGTAGGACTCCAACCTCCCCCTTCTGGTTTGAGATGATGATTTAAACCTCTCATACGCCCAACTGAGATCTTTTGAGGAGTTTAACAATAGTTCTATATGATTGGTATCTTCGCAGCTGACAAAATCCCCTTTTAAAAGATTATCTCTTAAAGGGATGAGAAGATCAGCAACCCTATTACATCTGGTTTTATAGGGAAGAGTTAGAAATTTTTTCAGACTAATACTCAAAACTAACCCTGATGCTCTTTTCGAAGAAGATCATTAACAACCTTTACAGGATTAAATGTGATCATTGGAACCTCAACAAAGATTGTTATCCAATCAGCCATTGCACCGTTCCACAAACCCGGAAGCTCTAAAGCTTTTAAAGATTTACCATCAACACTTTTCTCCGTTATAAATGCTTGATTATGATCTATATAGTTTTCAAGATTGAAATTATGACCTTGATAATCCCTCTTTGTATAGACGATATCAACAGGATTAAAATGTGTAGAGTTTTTTATCATCTCATCATTCTCTTTAATAGATCTGTCAATCTGAGCACTCTCAACAATTTGAAGAGAGATCTTTCCATCTTGACCCTTTACATAGAACGGACCACCACCGGGCTCTCCCTCATTTCTCACCATTCCACACACCCTTAAAGGTCTATTTAGAGCTGAAAAGATAAAAGATTTTTTCTCCTCATTGCTTAAACTTTGATCACAATCTAAATCCAGATGTTTTTTTATAAATTGTAGGACCTCATTGAGATCAATATTCCCATCATCACAACTTTTTAGATAGTAGTTTATCTCCTCTTTTAATGAAAAAAGGTATCCGGCAATAAGTTTTTTGTTCTCAATTGTTGATGAAAGAAACTTTTGATTTACTACATTATCAATATTTTTTACAAAGAAAAGATCACCTTCAATAGTATTAAGATTATCAATAAGAGCACCATGACCACCGGGTCTTAACAAAAGATCTCCATCTTTGTCTCTAAAAGGTTTATTCTCCATATCAACAGCAATGGTATCTGTAGATCTCTTTTGAAAACTATAGGTAATCTCAATTTTTTCATCTGAATATTTTTTTATAAGATCTTTGGTTATAGAAATAAACCTCTCCTCATGTCCCTCTGATATAGTAAAATGTAGTTTAAGCTTATCTCTATACCCTTTAGCATATCCAAGACCTTCAACAATATGCTCCTCAATAGGGTTCGCACAACCACTCTCATAGTTGTGAAACTCAATAAAAGCCTTGGGATCTTTTGAAAGATTTATTCCATCACTACCTAAGACAGTATCTAAAATTTTTGCATACTCTTTAGTTTCTAATAACCTCTCAGTTTCACCTTTTAAAACATTATCAACCCTCTTATAGAAAGGAAACTTTTTAAAATTATCAAAAAATTGGTTGTATGATTTAAGCTTTTCTTGATCCTCCACCTTAGAAAGATCTCCGTTAAACCCATTTTTTAGAACTAGAAGATCTTTAAACATTCTGGTTGCAGCACCGGAAGCAGGAATAAACTTAACAATATCAAGAAACTTAGCACCTTTATCAAACTTTTTTATATAGCTTTCTCTCTCTTCTGCGTTTAAAACAACAATCCCATTACCCTCTGTAGCAGGCTTTACAATATTGGCAAAAGTTTGACCCTTCTCAAAATATTTTAACTGATTATTTAACCTTTCAACACTCTGCTCATTCTCTTTTATAAATTGAAGATCTTTTTCACTAAAACAACTTCCCATCTATCACCTCAAATAAGAATAAAATAAAACACATAAGGATACATCAAATCTACTGAACAATATGTTAGTAGAAAATTAATAATTTAAGTATAAAGATTTATAGATATATTTTCAAGTTAAATCAATTCAGGCTGTTGATAAACTTCCCATTACTTCATCATCATTTTTTTTCAATGGATCTATTCAGAGTTTTAAGTTAAGCTGGTAGAATTTGCTGAAAAGTTTAACACATATTATACTATTAGAAAAATAGTTATTGACTTTACGATAGTAAACATACATTATATACAGATGTTTAGATTAAATCTTTCCGATAGGTTGGATTAAATATTTAAACTATTTAGAGTTTATAATAAATTTACAGAAAAGGGGAAAAGATGGGTTTAAGAGAAGAGATTGCCAATAAATTATCGGAAAATGGTAGTTTAACACCGGTAGAATTAGCAAAAGAGTTTGGCGTAAAAGAGTATGAAATTTTACAAAACTTACCTGAAGAGATTGCTAAAGCCGTTGACGCAAATAGATTTGATGAAATTATTCAAGAGGTAAGAGATTGGGGAGAATTACTATTTGTAAAAACTACTCCATCTTTCATAATTGAATTTAAAACAAAGGTGGCAAATGGAAAACATATGAAAGGTTATTATAACTTTGATATGAAAGACTCCCCAATGGGAGGACATTTAAAAGCCGATGATATTGAAAAAATTATCTTTGTAAGTAAAAAGTTTATGGGATTACTCTCCCACTCTATTGAGTTTTATAGAGCAGATGGGGAAGTTATCTTTAAACTATTTTTATCAAGAAATGAAAAAAGAGAGATCTTACCCGAACAATTAGAGGCGTTTAAAAAGATGAAAGCAAGATTTTAAGTCTCTGTAAAATCATTATAGATTAGCAATGGTTTATACTTTATTACAAAATGGATTGATAGCCGGTTGATTATAGTTTCTAATCGGCATCATCCGTTTTATGGCATATCTTTGAAGGGATACTTAAAAAAATAGAAAGCTTTAAAACTTACAAAAAGTCAGGCTCTAATGGTTTTCCGCTTTCGGGCAATAAAATAAATATTTCCTCTTTTATTTCATAGTAAAGTTCACATTTATCACAAATAACACCATCATTTTTACTATTAAAATGAACTTTACCCTTACACACGGGGCACGCAAGTATATTTATAATACTCTCTTTATTCATTAGTAGATCCTTTATAAATTTTACAAGATTTAAATCTTCTTATACAAAATTTGAGTAGATAATCGTTATCAAGAGTTTCTCTATTATTCAATATTTTACAACAATTATCTTTAGAAAGGTTTGGACATGACCTATCTTTTTGAAAAACTATTCTTCCTTCTATTTTTGTGAAACTCATGGTGTTCCTCGCTAGTATTTCTATTGTTTATCACCATAACAAATTCACCCTTTAGTGAAAGTTCTTCAATCTTTAATTTTATAGATTTTGGCTTTCCTCTAAGTATAAGCTCTTGGGGCATTGTAGCTTTATATACAAAACAGCAACTTGCCTTTGGAAAAATTTTAACCATAGATTCCATAAAATTTAAGATTCTGTAAGGTGTCTCCATTAAAACAATAACATCTTTTTTTGATTTTAAACTTTTTAGTACATTTTCTCTCTCAAAATCCTTTTTAGGTAAAAACCCATGATAGTAAAATGTAGAAATATCAAATCCTGAAACTACCAAAGCTGAAAGAAGAGAAGAGGCTCCGGGAACAGGAACAATTTTAATCCCTTTTTTTATACACTCTTTAACCAAAAACTTACCCGGATCAGCAAAGAGAGGAGTGCCACAATCTGAAATCAATGCTGCGTTTTCACCCTTCATTATAAACTCTGTAGCATAAGCAGAATCCTTTTTTTCATTATGCTCATTTAATAGAAAATAGTCCTTTTTAAAATCATACTCGTGAAAAATTCTATTAACACTCTTCTGCTCTTCACAAAATATAATATCTACGGATTTAAGAACCTTTAGGGCTCTTAAACTAATATCATCATAATTTCCAATAGGTATTGAAACCAAATATAGTTGTCCTTTCATCAGTTCTCCCTAATATCGACAATAGTACCTATTTCAACACTATCAAAAAGCTCTATTACTTCACTATTTCTCATTCTAATACACCCGTGAGAAGCCACTTTACCAATAAGTCCCTCCTCCGGTGTCCCATGTATATAGATATATCTCTCTTTTGAGTTTTTGTTTCCCTTCTCTATACCATCAAGCCATAAAACTCTAGTTAAAACAGAGTCTGTATCCCTATCCTTGTCATCATAGTATATATCACTTATTCTACCGGTATTAATCCTACCTATAAAGATTGTACCAAGCTCTGCTTTATCTCCAAACTTCTCAGATATAACATGTTTTCCTAAAGGTGTTTTATTACTTCCGGGTTCAGAACCAACTCCATAAGATGAGGAGGATATATCATACTTCTTTAAAAATTCTTCCCCGCTGTACAAATACATCTTTTGCTCTCTGATATTTATAACAATATTTCTTGACTTCTTATCAATTTTTTTAGGTTTTATAATTTCAGAATCTATATCCTCAGTAATTTTATTTTTAGTAATAATCTTCTCACTGTCAATCTCTTTATTTTTCATATCTTTTAAAACCTTTAAACTTTCTAAACTATCCTCAAACAAGCAAATTTTATCTCTTTCATAACTAATAGTTTTATTATAGTCATCAATTGCCTTATCATAGGAAGCAGATAACCTTTTCAAAGAGTCAATTGAAAACAAAATTTTATTTTTTAAATCCATATCAAATTGTATTAAAGAGTCTCTGTAAGCTACAAATTCAATATAACTGTAAATGATACTGTTTATCTCTTTTTTTTCTATTGGTTTATAGTTAGGGGTAGATCTTAAAGAATCTATTTTACTAAATAGGTCTGAGTATATTCTCTCGGAATCTTTAATATCCCTATCTCTATACTCCGGTACAGAAAATGGATATAGATATAAACTAAAAATAAAAACAGATAAAATTAAAAACTTATTCATTAGAACTCCAGATAATCTCAAAACTCTTTTTTGAAATGTATAGATCTTTACACAATGGAATTAGTCCGGCTGAATTTATAATCTTTTTAACTTTAACAGGCCAATCTTCTCTAAAGTTAAAAGATCTTGGTTTCCCACCTATTTTACTTATAAAACCGGTAACAATATCCTCTCTAAAAAGGGCTTTTTTACCATCTTTTCTAACAACACTATCACACCATGCTTTAGCTTCTCTAAATAGAGGAACCTTACTCTTAGAACTTATCCAACTTTTACAAAAATCCTCTATATTGTTTATCTTAGCCTTAGTAAAAGCAACTCTATTCTTAGAAAAGTAGAGAATCGAATCCAATGTACCTGCGTAAGGCTTTGGTCTATAATCTTTTTTTAGGCTTGGAGATCTTAAAGAGTAGGTAATTGTATCTAAAGGAGATCTTTTAAAATTTATAGTATCTAGAATAACTCTCTTCTCTTTTTTGCTGTAAGGTAAATAGAGAGCCGGCAGCTCTGCTTCCCCTTTTCTTGCTCCCAAGCTCAAAATGTTACCTGTTACTTTGGATACATATCCACTTCCAAAACCACTCTCAAGAGCAGCAATACCAAGAACTGCCGCCGGAGGAATATTTTCATTTACACTAATATGAACGGTTTCTTTCGCTATGGGTTCAAAGAAATCTTTAACATGAGATAAGTTTCTAAAGCTATAATTCTTTGAGTATATAGAGAATACAGCAAAAATCAAAAAAACTATAAAATATCTCAAAATAAACCTCCAAGCTTATTAACTAGGATCTGCTGAAAAAGTGCAAGGCTTCAAAGTTACGGCAAAATGGATCCAAAGGGACGGAGCCTACAGGAGTAGGTGAGTACTATAATAGAGATTTTAACGCCGAACACAAAGAGACAGCACTTCAAGAAGCCTGCAAGCCTCTCAAGATAATATAAAAAAATCTGTAAAGATCTCCAAAATATAGTTTTAACCTTCCAAGAGATCTTTATCAATATCAATTAATTTAGAAAGAATGCTTTGGGTAGTTGTTGTATGATCACACTCTTTAACAACATCATATTTTAAACATAGCTTAGATATTTCAGCCAAAGTTTTCAAATGTTCAGATGAAGTTTTACTGAAAATAAAGAAACTTATCTTTACTTTCCTCTCTTTTTCATCAATATTTTTAGGCAGAGAAATAAAATTTTCATTAACAGTTACAATTACAAAACTTCTCTTAAATTTAAACTCACCAACAACTTTTGGATGAGGAATGGAAACACCATCTTTTATTATTGTAGGTATTATATTCTCTCTATCAATAAGAGATTGATACAGTTTTTCTCTGTCAATTTTATCACAAATATCATCTTTAATTGTAGATACAACCTCTTTAAAAACCTCTTCCATACTATCCTTTTTAAGGAAAAGTACCGTTCCGTTATTTAAAGCCTTAACCAGAGGAGAACTAAAGTTGGTATCTTCACATATATCTTCTAAATTTCTTATGCGTATCTTACTTTTAGATGCCCACCTTTCAAGTTCTTTAAGATCAAACTTAACCTCATTACCAATTCTATAGCTAATAATACTACCCTGTTTGACCCATCTTTTGAGAGTTGCCTCATTTGTTCTCAACATTTTCGCAGCTGATTCACAATTTAAGAACATTTTAAATCCCCAAGTTTTAATTGGGGAAAAAATACAACCTATTTTTTAATTAACCAAGAATATTTTAATATATTTTTATTATGAAAAGAGAGAATTTCATATCAAAATAAGTTTTTAATCCCCCTAAGAAAAGATAAGCTACAATTAACTATCAATTATCCTAACTCTTGATATTTGAGCTTTAGGATAGAAAAATTTCAATATTTTATCTGATGAGCCCCCCTCTAATCCCAATCCTATTGCAGATGCCTGACACATACCTGCTCCATGCCCATGACCACTGCCATAAAAAGTAAATATTTCACCTCTTTTAATAACATAAAAGTTACTACTGTACAGAGAATTTTTACTTAATGATTTTCTTATCTCAAGCTCATTATCTAAGACTAATAAACCTTTGGTTCCAACAATCTCTAATTTTGTAACCTTTCCACTTCTATTTCTTGATTTGACAAAAATATTCTCAACTCTTCCTAAATTTTTTCTAAATTTTCTCTTAATATTTTTTGATATTTCAGATGATGAGGATTTCAAGTTCCATCTATAATACTTAAACAGATATTCAAGAGATTGATCAGAGTTGTAACTTTTCAAATCAAAATATGAAGGAAATTTTGTATCTATATACAACCTAAACTCATCTTCCAAAGATAAATTTAATGAAGGTGTGGTTTTTGTTGTCCATACCGGTTCAATGTAGTCAAGATCTATCCCCTTCCAAACATCTTTGGAATAATTGGTTCTACCACCGGATACAGCATGAAAAAATGCTGTGATAGGCTCATTATTGTAAGTAAGAATAATATTTTTGGTTAGTTCAACAGCTCTATCTGTTTTTTCAGTTCTCTTATTATTGCCATAATAAGCTTGATCATATACAGAAGAGAGTATATCGTAATCACTATTTTCTCTATCTATTATAGCTCTATAAGCATTTGTTCTTGCTAATACAGCTTGTGCTTTTAAAGCCTCAATAGGTGATTTAGCAGGCATTTCTGAAGGAACTACTCCCTTTAAATATTCCTCAATACTTATACTGTTTACAGCAATCAAGCTTTTTCTATTTTTTATAATCAATTCCCCTGAAAAACTAATACTTTTTCTACTGCTCCAATGAGAACCTTTACCAACCCTCTTTGATTTTATGGTAAAACTACTGGTCTCATTGACTGGATAAAGCTCTATGGAACTTAGAGTGTTAATCCTATTTCTTCCTTTATACAATCTTATTAATTTCCCATACTTTGAAACGGAGTAACTACCACTATTTAGAATGGTTTTACTGTTGAGAACAAAAGATCCTTTTAAATTAAACCTAAAACTTTTTACTCCATTGATTATTGAAACACGAATATCTTTTTTATTTGAAATATAGTAACTTTTAGAGTTAGCCTTATTTTTCTGTTCTCCTTCTTCAAAATTTTTAGGATAATCCTTAAGCTCCTTTACTTCTATCTCTTTATCAAATTTTGGAATATTTTTTTTTCTTAGAACAGGGGAGCAAGAAATAAAGAGAGATATAAAAACTAAAAACAGAGAGTGTTTAATCATTAAAAAGTCCACATCCATTAAAAAACAAAAAACTTTGGTCTATATTATAATAAAATTTACAAAAGTTCAACCTATAAAATAAAAAAGCCGAGAAAAATCTCGGCTCTAATTTAATAAAAATCATTCACAGATTTAGAGATTATTTACAATCTCTTTGGTATCTTTTGCAATAACTAACTCTTCATTAGTAGGGAAAACCATAACCTTTGTTCTTGAGTTTTCAGTAGAGATAAGTTGAACCTTTCCTCTTAAGCCGTCATTCTTCTCTTTTGAGAATTCAACACCAAGATACTCAAAACCTTTACAAATATCCTCTCTAACTTCAGGACCGTTTTCACCAATACCACCGGTAAAGACAATAAGATCAACTCCACCCATAGCAGCAGAATAAGCACCAATATATTTTTTAACTCTGTATGAGAACATATCTAAAGCAAGTTGAGCTTTTTCATTCTTTTCATTCCAAGCAGCTTCCTCAACATCTCTCATATCTGATGATACTTCAGAAATACCTAAAAGACCACTCTTCTTATTTATAAGAGCATTAGCCTCTTCAACATTTAAGCCTTTTTTCTGCATAACATAGATTAAAGCTCCAAGATCAAGATTACCTGCTCTGGTACCCATAAGCAAACCTTCAACAGGAGTGAACCCCATAGAAGTATCTATAGATTTACCATTTTTAACAGCACAGATAGAAGCTCCGTTACCTAGATGACAAGTAATAATTTTCATATCTTTAGCATCTTTTCCAAGTGACTTTGCAGCTTCTTCAGCAACAAATCTGTGAGATGTTCCGTGGAATCCGTATCTTCTAATCTTAAGCTCTTCATAAAGTGAGTATGGTAGAGCATACATGTATGCATATGCAGGCATTGTTTGGTGGAAAGTAGTATCAAATACAGCTACCTGTGGAACATTTGGCAAAATATTTTTGATAGCATAAATACCCTTAAGATTTGCAGGGTTATGAAGAGGAGCTAAAACACAAAGGTCTTCAATCTTTTTAATAGACTCTTCATTTAAATATGCACTCTTTGCAAAGCACTCACCACCATGGGCAACTCTATGACCAACAGCCTCAATCTCTTCCAAAGATGAAACACATCCATAATCTTCACTTGTTAAGATCTCAAAAACATACTCAATAGCTTTCTGATGGTCAGGAATCTCTCTTGAAAAAGATGATTTTTTACCATTTTCATCCTTATGCTTAATGTTTGATCCTGCAATACCAATCTTATCAACAAGACCAATACCCAAAATCTTCTCACTTGCATCCATCTTTAACAATTGATATTTTAGTGATGAACTTCCACAATTGATAACCAATACATTCATTTTTACTCCCCGCATTTACAATTAAAAAACTAACAAGCCTAAAGATAAGCCAATAAGAAGAGACTTATCATACAAGATTAAAAAGTCCCAAACCCAAGATAAATAATATGAAACATATACCTCTTTAGTCAACTATATTTTTTACAAAAATATACCTATTTTTATAAAAAAACAAGGAGATCTCTAACCAAAAAATCTTTCCATCATAAGTTTTTCAACAGAGTTATTATTTACAACAAAATTAATGTTTGGAAAACGGTTGGAAAGATACCTTTTTATTAAAGGTTGATTTTTAGCAACTGAACCATGCAGATAAACTCTATTAAGATCATAACCAAGCTTTTTACACATACTCTTAATATCTGAGCTTAATAGATCTATCTGTTCATTAAATTGAGAAAGAGTAGACTCATCTTCAATATTATCAAAAAACTTTTTTGAAAAACTTGAAATATACTGCTTTGCACTCTCTCCATATATATTTTTTAAAATGTCTTGTTCTTTCTCAAAATCGTTGGGAAGTACACCCTTTAAAACATTTCTCAAATATAATCTTCCAAAGGTAAAACCGGAACAATAGTCATCAATATGAAAGCCATTCCCCCCTACCTTTATAAGATCTCTATTTTTATCGACTCCCATAATTACAGAACCCGTTCCCATTATAATGACAATACCCTCACCATACCCTAAAAGAGTTTCTATAAGAATTTCTCCATCACCAAAAAGTTTGATCTCCTCTAAGTTGAGAGTTGTTAAGGTTCTAAGCTTATCAACAATATACCCCTCTCTATCTCTTGACTCGTAAAACCCTGCATTTGCAGAGTAGAGAAATATATTGTCATTACTACTATAATTTTTCTCCAAATATTTAAAAATTGAGCAATAAGTATTAAAAAACCTTTCCTCTTCATAAAAGTTTGAACCATCAAAAGTTAAAGTTTTAACCTTATTCTCATCTTTTATCATAATTGCCGTTTTTGTGCCACCACCATCAGCAGTTATATAAACATTCATAGAAAAAACCTCTTAAAAGTTAATTAAAAACCCCCAACTCTATATTGGGGGTTTTAATTAGTTATCCTAAAATTCTGCATTTTTAGGTGTTCTTGGGAAAGGTATAACATCCCTAATATTCTCAACACCGGTAACATACATAACAGCTCTCTCAAAACCAAGACCATAACCTGCATGAGGATTTGTTCCATATTTTCTCAAATCAAGATACCATGAGTAATCCTCTTTCTCTAATCCAAGCTCCTCAATTCTCTTAACAAGAGTATTATAATCATCCTCTCTTTGAGATCCTCCAATAATCTCTCCAACACCCGGAACTAAGAGATCCATAGCTGCAACAGTTTTATTGTCAGAATTAAGCTTCATATAGAAAGCTTTAATATTTTTTGGATAATCTGTTACAAAAACAGGCTTTTTAAAATGCTCTTCTGTTAAATATTTTTCATGTTCTGTTTGAAGATCAACTCCCCATTTAACCTTATACTCAAAATCTTTACCTGATTTTTCCAAAATATCAATAGCTTCGGTATAGGTAATTCTCACAAAATCTGAATCTATTATCTTTTTCAACCTGTCAATCAACCCCTTATCAACAAACTTGTTGAAAAACTCCATCTCTTCAGGAGCATTTTCAAGAACATATGAAAAGATATACTTCATCATCTCCTCAGCGAGATCCATATCATCTTTAAGATCTGCAAAAGCTATTTCAGGCTCAATCATCCAAAATTCTGAAGCGTGTCTTTGTGTGTATGAGTTTTCAGCTCTAAATGTAGGGCCAAAAGTATAAACATTTCTAAATGCCATACAATAGTTTTCAACATTTAATTGACCACTTACTGTAAGATTTGTCTCTTTTCCAAAAAAATCCTTTGAGTAATCAACACTTTTATCATCTTTTAAAGGTGGATCCTTAGGATCTAGAGTGGTAACTCTAAACATCTCACCTGCACCTTCACAATCACTTCCCGTAATTATTGGAGTGTGTACATAAACAAAGTTTTTCTCATTAAAAAATTTATGTATTGCAAATGCTAACAATGATCTAACCCTAAAAACAGCTGAATAAAGGTTTGTTCTAGGTCTAAGATGGGCTATTGTTCTTAAAAACTCTCTTGTATGTCTCTTTTTCTGTAAAGGAAAATCCTCTTCCGAATCACCAATAAGAGTAACTTCATTAGCTTTTATCTCAAATGTTTGACCCTTACCTTCACTTTCAACAAAACTACCCTTAACACTAATTGAAGAACCTGTTCTAAATTTTGAAATTTCTGAAAAATTTTCTAAATCATCTTCAAATACTATCTGTATATTTTTAAAGAAAGTACCATCGTTTAATTCAATAAATCCAAACTTTTTAGAAGCCCTTAAAGTTCTTATCCAGCCGGATACTTCAACATCCTTGCCAACAAATTCTGATGTTCTTTTATAGAACGACCTTACACTATGCATAAAGATCTCCATATATTTATAAACTGTAATAAAATTTCGATAACAAAATGAGTAAAACAAAGTTTCTCATCTACAATGACAACATACAAAGCTACCCCCAATGGGGGTTATTAAAAGTTGCGACAAAAAATATATATAAGTACAACTTTTTCATAATAACAATTTAACCTTCAAAAAAAAAGAAGTGCCGGAAGGCACTTCTTTTTTCTACTTCGTAAAGTCCTTCATGGTTTTACCGGGGCATTTACAAATCTTTGCAACAAACTCTTCAAATTTGTAAGTAGTATTACCCTCAGGAATAAACGGCTTAACAAACTTAATATGTTGAATTGTCTCTCCGCAAACCGGACAAAGACCTCTACCACTTTTTAAACCGTAAACCTGCTTCTTAGCCATAAAGCTCCCTTTCAATAATATTTAACATAAGCACTACTAACAATTTAACAGTGCATTTACAATATTTCTCTTGCCTCCTTTTCTTCCTTCGTACATGGCAAGATCAGCTCTGAGAATCAAGTCATTATAATCAGAATCATCTTTTTCAAGAGAAGAGACTCCAATAGATAAAGTTACATTCAATTTTACACCCTTATAGAAAATAGGCATATCTTCAACATTTTTTCTGATCCTTTCAGCTGTAAAAACAGCTTGCTTGATATCTGTATTATAAAGAACTACACAAAACTCGTCACCTGCATATCTTCCGGCAATATCAATCTTTCTAATGGATTTCTTGATAATAACCGCAACGGTTCGGAGTACATGATCCCCAGCTAGATGAGTGTAATTATCGTTAATTAATTTAAATTTGTCAACATCAATCATTAATAAAGACAAATTATTTCCCATTCTATTGCTTCTTTCAACCTCATTTGATAAAAGTTTTATAAACTCTCTCTTCAAAAGAAGATTGGTAAGAAAGTCGGTTGTCGCCATATCTTTCATATTTTTATACATAATATTTCTATCCATAAACTGACCGACTACCTCACCTATATTATTCAAAAGCTCCATTTTAAACGGAATATATGGAGATGAGGTATATTCAAGAAAAATTCCTCCACTTACCCTATCCCTTGAGATTAGAGGAATTAGAATAACACTCTTAATGTCAAGAGGATCATTTATATTTTTAGAGTAAACAGTTTCATTCAAGGAGAGGTCAAAAAATACACTCTCTTTTGAATCAATAGAAACTATTTGGATGTTATTGAAACCATCTATCTTCATACCTCTTTTGTAGAGAGGTTTAGACCCTAAAACATGTTCAATTATAGTTTTATTTCCTCTAAAATCATAGGAAAAGATAGTAATTCTGTCAGATCTAAAAACCTTATAAAGCTTTTTGGAAACATATTTAAAAAGATCTTTATTCTCCCAATACTTTAAAGTTTCATTAAAAAATCCGCTTATTAGGTTGCTGAAACTAACAAACTTTGAAAGATCAATCTTTTCAACCATGGATTCCAACTCACTTGTTAGAAGATATGAAAAAGTTTTGGAAAGTCCCTTAATATCATTTCTGTTGGATCTAAAATATAGAAAGGCAAAAACAACACCCTTTAAAAATATTGGAGATAGAACAACGCCATTATCAATAACAACACTTTTTGTTTTAAGCATTTTCTTTACAATAGGACTCTCTACAGAAAAATCTTCTATAGGGGTTTTAGAAATTTTTAACTCCTCTGAAAAAGAGTATTTCTTTTTATCAAAGAAAAAAATAGAACTATTTTCAACCGAATCATATCCGTTTAGAGAAGTAAGTATAATTTTAAGTTTTTTGTAATTTTCTCTCAAAAGGGCAGAAAAATTATTGTTAAAAATATCCCTTTCAAAATGGAAATAGGGATCTATACAGGTTGATACTCCTGAAAGCATCATAAGATCATTTATATATTTTTCTAAAAATCTATTCATAAAGTTTTATGACCGGATTTCTATTAAACTAGAAAGCTAAAGCTATTTTGGAATAAAAAACCTAAAACCATAAAGATTATCAACACTAAAAATTTCCCATTTTACATTTCGTTTAGCTAAAATTTTATTGAGGAAAAACAGATCCAAACCCTCACCATAAATGGAGTCAAAATCAGTAATTGTTTCAGAAAAAGATCTTTTACTGGCACTCAAAATTAAATCATCGGGTGATTTATCTTTTATATCTTCACCATTTCCAAGAATATCTAAAACAGTATAACTTTCATTATCTTCTGCTCTGTATACAATCCTACCTTTTTCTATTTTTGATTGAACAATTGAATCGCAAATATTTCTAACAATAGAGTATAAAATTAGGTAGAGATCTCTGTACACAAAATTTATCTCAATATCAACCGGTATACTATTTTCAATCTCAGTATTATGCTTATAATATTTATAAAATTTAAAATAAAGATCAAACTCATCAACTGCTTTTTTTAAACTTATTCTAGAACTGGAAGATTTACTTTCATTAAAGATTTTAAAATTAAGATCACCTAATACAGAGTTAACCTCATCCCTAAAACTATCTAAACTATCAACTATTTTTTTTATATATTCTAAATCGGAGAGATGATATTTATAAGATTCTTCATCAAGAGATTCTTTTTTACCTAACAGCTTTTCAAGCCTGTTTTGAACTCCCATTACAGCAAGCTGAATCCTTGTATCTAAAAGAGTTATCCTTCCATTAAGATTATGAATCATTCCAGGCATAAGTTTACCATACTGCAAAAGGTAATAAATTTTTTCAACCCTGTCTAAGATATCTTTATCAACCATAATTATTCTCCTCTGTCAAGAAGATTTATTATTTTTTTGCCCATAGCATAGTCTCTCGTCTCATACTCACTCAAATTTTTCATTTTATCAATAATTTTTGATAACCTCTCAATAGAAAACTTCATCTTATCCATATACTTCTTAATATCAGAGACTTCAAGAGAGTTATTACTCAATTTATCCTCAATTATGTAGACTATTGTTTTTAATATAGTTAAAGGTTGGTTCATCTCATGGGCAGCACCGCCGGCAAGCTCTAAAAGAACAGTTTTCTGCCTTTCGGATATTAGCTCATTCCTTATCTCCTTAAACTTTATTGCAGCATTTACCCTGGCAGAAAGCTCCGAATTATCGAACGGCTTTAAAATATAATCAAAAGCTCCCTGTTCAAAACCGTAAACAAGATCTTCACTTTCATGATTTGCAGTTAATATAACAACAGGAATAAATTTTGTTTCAGGATTACTGTTTATCTCTCTACATACCTGAAATCCATCAACAATAGGCATTCTTATGTCAGTTATAACCAAATCGAAGCTATCAGATTTAATATACTCCAGTCCTACTTTTCCATTTGGTGCAGCTACAACAGAGTAACCATCTTCAAGAAGAATATTTTCCAGTACAGTTCTATGTATTTTATCATCTTCTATTATCAGTATTTTAAAATCTTTTACCATAATCAATCCAACATCGTATTGTTATCTCAAACATCCCTAATCTTAACTTAAAAAACTCTACTAAGTTCATTATTTTTTCATAAAACCTAAGAAACTCAATGTTATTTAACCATTTAAATCAACCTAAAAATAGTGATAGATTTATACTTCCCTTCATACAATCCCATACAATTTTATTAAATTTAACAAGTTAACCTATGTAAAATCTCATAATAATGAAATGAGGAATATAATCTCTACTTTTTATAGTTATCAAACAATACCCATTACCACAAGATCAGATTAAACATTTAAAATATCATCATAGATAAATCAAATATACCTATGGTTATCTTCCTTATATTTTCTTCAGTAATAAGGATAAAAACAACTATTGTAAAACCAAAATACGCTGGTACTTTAGTTTTTAGCATATAAATAAAAGATAGAACTATATTCTTAATCTTTCCATGAGCAATCGACTTAATTATGAGTATAAATATAGTAAGGATATTAAAAAAACACAAATAAATTTAACAGAAAATACAAACAAGAAAAAACAGCCAACACAAACACCATACAACACACAATAACAAAAAGATAAACAACAAAGAACTAGCAAAAATAAATTCTTTAAACAGGAAAAACGGATAATAAACTCTTTGATTTTAAAAATAAAAGTAATAAATTTTATTTTAGAAGTATTTTAAGAAAGTTATGAGGTAGGCTACATGCAAAGGATTTTAATTATTTTTATTTTATCATTTTTCTATTCTCTTTTAGGATCTTCAAAAATTAGAGTTGAAAATATAAAAGAACTTATTTCCAATAGAAAAGATTTTAGCGGAATAATTACCAATCTAGAAGTTTCTCCAATTGACAGAAATTTGATAACATTTGAAGTAAACAATAAAAAAGGCAAAGATCATTACATTGTCCTTTATAACCTCTCAAGTAAAAAGCACATAAAAATCAGAGCATCACAGATAGGTAATGAAAAAGCAGGTAGAAGAACAACTAAATACTCAAGAGGTGTTGAGTGGTTACCTGGTGAAAACTTTTTTGCTTTTTACGGGGTAGGTACAAACGGGAAATACAATATTTACTTTTGCAACATTTTAGATAAAAAACTTAGAACAAAGTTTGCTTATAAGTTTTTTAAAATGGAGATCCCCCAAAATAAAAAAGTAGAATATTTACATCCGGTCTTTTCCGAATATGGTAACAAAATGTATTGTACTATTAAAAAAAATGATGATGATAGCAATATAGGTGTTATGGAAAACTTTAGGGAAATGTTTGAGAATAAAAAATTTGAAGGCAATAAGATTAAAAAGTTGATTGACAAAAACTTTGTTCAATTAAATCCAAAACCTATTACTGCTTTTGGAAAAGAGATGATTGCCTATACATCTTTCACAGCTCCGAGATTCACAAGACTTAGTAGAAATAAAATTCAAAACTATTGTAAGTATCAAATAATAATAAGAGATATTGAATCGGAGGAGGAATATATTGTTGACAACCTTGATGGATTTAGCAACTTAGATTATGAGTGGAGTCAAAATGGAAGATATTTTTACTACTTCAAAGCTATACCTAAAAATAAAACACCCAGAGACCTTATTGAATCAAAAAATAATATAGTAAATCTACATGGAGTTCAAATATACGACTTTATGGATAACTTTAATATTGCAAAGTTAAAAGGTAAAAATGGAAACATTCTACTTGAAGATATATCTCCTACTACAATTGTTCCCTTAAATGATTTTGATATATTGGTTACCGGGGGTATTGAAAGTCTTAAAATAATATATTTCTCTCTATACGATTGGTTTGCAAATGATTACAACGATGGTTTTACTCTTAGAGATATTGAAAACTCAAGTTTTCCCTGTGTAAGTGAAAATAAGATAAGATTTATAAATTCAGGTTTTAACAAGTTTGGTCGAAAAATAAATATAATATTTGAAGGTAACCTGACTTATAATAAAGATGATAGAAATATAAAGAAAATTGAACATAAAGTTGAGAAGTATAAGGAAAATATTGAAAAAGAGAATGCTCATAAAAAAGAGTTAAAAGCAAAACTAAACAAGAGTAAAGAAACTATTAAAAAGTTTAAAGAAGATCTAAAAGAAATAGATGCTTCCACAGCTTACTACAATAATGTTTTAGAAACTAAAGAAAAAGAGATGAAGGGTTTAGAATTTTCTTTAAATGATAAAAAACAGAGGCTTTCAGATCTGGAAAACTCAATAAATCTCTTAAAGAGAAAAAATGGAAAGTTGGAAACAAAAAGAGATAAAGAACTTTACAATGAAAACAAAATTGAACATAAAGTTGAGAAATATAAAGAAAATATTGAAAAAGAGAATGCTAATAAGAAAGAGGTAAAAGTAAAACTAGACAGGAATAAAGAAACTATTAAAAAGCTTGAAGAAGATCTAAAAGAAATAGATGTCTCTACAGTTTACTACAATGATGTTTTAGAAACTAAAGAAAAAGAGATGAAGGATTTAGAATTTTCTCTAGATGATAAAAGAAAGAGGCTTTTAGATCTGGAAAACTCAATAAATCTTTTAAAAAGAAAAAAGATAGAGTGGGAAGTAAAAAGAGATAAAGAACTTTACAATGGAAACAGAATTAAGATCTTAGAACTGAAAATTAAAGAGGAGATTAATAATCTTAAAATGATAGAGCAACAGATAAAGTCGGAACAGCTTGTTATATCTTCAAACAAATCAATAGTTGAGACTTATACTTCTCAAAAGAAACTTAAAGAGGTGTTTTTGGAATCTGAAATAGATATACTTAATGAATTAAGAAAGAAGTAAGGTCCAAATGCCTCTAACACAGAACTGTTTTCCTTAAACTCTAAAGCTTTTTCATCTTTAAAAACAGATCATAGGTGAAAGTAGATTATTGTACGTAAGAAAAATAAATTTTTATAAAGAAAAGTTAAAACTCTAAAACAGATCTTTCCTGTTTTAGAGTTTGCAAAACTAACAGAAACAACTTTAAGTTCTTGACAATATTATTATTGAGAGCTATTTTTTGAATGCTTGTATTCTTGAAGTAAAGGTTTGCTTCTCATGTCTATGTTAAATCTATTTAGTAAGGGTTTTTATGGGAAAAGGTGTATTGAAAGAGTGGACTCCTCCAAAAGAGAGTAAATTTTTTAGATTTGAGGGACAGCTGTATACCATTATAACTGCTCTTTTAATACAGATTTTAATGAGAGTTCTAAACAGAACAAAAATAATAAGAAAAGAGATAATAGGCAGAGAAAAAGGACCTTATATTTTTGCTTCAAACCATACAACAATGTTTGATTCAGGTTTTATTGATTGTCTTCTCTTTTTTAAGAAGGCTTTTGCCAGTTATGATTCAATACCTTATCACACTCCGGAGTATGGCAACTTTTATAAAAATAGAGTTATGTCCTACTATATGGATAGAGTAAAATGTTTACCTTTGGTAAGAGGAAAAGGTATAGATCAACCTTCTCAAAGGGTTGTTAATGAAAAGTTAAAAAGTGGTAAAATAGTTCATATCTTTCCCGAAGGGACCAGAAGTAGAACAGGAAAGCTTCTTCCGGGTAAGGGTGGAGTAGGAAAAAGAATTTATGAAACAAAAGTTAAGGTAGTACCATGTTACCACCATGGAGTTAGAGATATTCTCCCTGTGGGTTCTTCTATTCCAAAAATTGGTAAAAAGGTAACAATTATAGTTGGCGAACCCATATATTTTGATGATCTTTTTGAACTTGAAAACAAACCTGAAACTTGGAGACTTATATCCCAGAGAATTATGGAGCATATTTCTAAATTAAGAGATGAAATAGGTGTTGAATAATGGATATGGGCAGTGAGATTTTTGATAAGAATAAAGATCTTCTCAATGATATTACCAAAAGACTTAAAATTATAGGTCATCCTCTTAGAGTAAAAATACTAATACTCATTCAACAACAAAAATGTAAAGTAACAGTTATTGCAGACTGTCTAAAAGAATCTCAACCAATAATTTCCCAACAGATAGCAATAATGAGAAATGCAGGTATAATAGAAGGATCAAGAGATAAAAATTGTATAGTTTACAAAATTGTAGACAGCTTCTGTGAATGTGTAATAAATAAGGTTCTCTCTACAGTTGATGAAGTTTAATATTTTTATATTTGCCATTGTTTTACTCTTATTCTCCTGTAGTGGATGGGATAAAAAAAAGTGCCAATTTTACAGTTTGATTAGTTTAGATTCTTTAAAAGAGATAAATAATGTTTCTATTTTACTGCTTCTGGACTTTCAGAAACCTCAATACAACTACTCCATAGAAACATACAATAATATTGCAGAACTCATGGTTGATTCAGTTTCAGTATACATTTCGGATATAAATAAAATAAAGGATAAAAAACGACTGAAAAGAATAGAGTTTACCCCAAAAACATACCTTATAAAAAATGGTGTATACTTGGATTCTTGCTATGGTACTTTAAACGGAAACGATCTAATAAAGTTTATTGGAAAAAATGAAAAAGCTTTATAAACCAGTTACAACCCTCCTAATACTACTATTACTATACCTATTTTACTACATCTTTGATAAAGATAGTATATCCGTTCCCGTAAAAGGGGATTTTAGAGATCATTTTATATTTGGAGAGCCAATTGTTAAAAAAGGAGAACTTTTCAAATATACAGGTTACTACTCATCATACAACTATGACAGACTTTCTCCCAACTATGTTGCCTATAAACTAAAAGGTGATTGGGTAAACTCACCAAAAGCTTACGAAAAAAGAAACTTTAAAGTAGATAAAAGATTAAAAAAGTCGGCAAAAAATAGCGATTACAAAAAAAGCGGATATGATAGAGGGCATTTAGCCAGACAGGCAGATATGAGAGGAAGAGGAGAAAAATGTGAAAAAGAGGCTCTTTTTTTCACAAATATTTCTCCACAAAAGCCACAATTTAACAGGAAAATATGGTTAGCCCTTGAAGATGCTGTTCAAAAATGGGCAATAAATTATGATTCTTTATGGGTGATAACAGGACCTTGTTATGATGAAAATATAGAGTACACAAAAACAGGAAGTGAACTTGAAGTTCCCGATAAATTTTTTAAAATAATAGGAAGAATAGATAAAAAAGAGGAGATCAAAGAATTAAAAACAATCTCCTTTCTTATTGATCAAGATGATGAGAGTAGAAACCTTGAACTCTACATTGTTTCCATTGATTCTATTGAACACCTGACAAATATTGATTTTTTCCATCTCCTTAATGATACAGAGGAAGATCTGATAGAAAAGGATATTGGAGAGATCTGGAAACCTTATAGATAATCTGGTATAAATTATGCTACACACTACGTTGTATAATTGAAAGTTGGTAAAAGAATCTACTATAATCAACTTTCTCAGTAGAAAACTAAAAGATGAGCTGTTTTAAACAGATGGGGATTAAAATAGTTTTGCTGTTTATAAAAAAGCTAATTACAGAGTAACTCTATTACTCTAATAAAACAAGTTTATTTAATTAAATAGATAACTGGGGAGTTTATGGATAAAGCTACATTAATTGGGTTTATGGTTGGAATCACAAGTATCATAATATCTATTCTTTTAGGAGGATCACTTCTAGGTTTTGTAGACTTTCCCTCTATTTTTATTGTTTTTGGAGGTACTGTTGCCGCTCTACTTATAAACTTCCCTATGAATGAAGTAACATCAATTTTTACCTATATAAAACTTTCTATGGGAGAAAATGGTTCCTCAATAAAATCTCTTATAGAAGATCTTGTTTCAATGAGTGAAAAAGCTAGAAGAGAAGGAATTTTGGCAATTGAACAAGCATTAGGTGAAATAAATGACCCCTTTATGAAGAGTGGATTAAGACTTGCTGTTGATGGTTCAGAGCCGGATACTATTAAAGAATCTATGGAGATTGAAATATCAAATGTTGAAATAAGACATAAAAGGGCTCATACAATATTGGATGCAGGTGGAGCTTTTGCTCCGGCTTACGGTATGATTGGAACTCTGATTGGTCTTGTTAACATGTTAAAGAATATGTCAGACCCCTCATCTATAGGTCCTTCTATGGCTATTGCACTTCTCACAACAATGTATGGAGCAGTTTTAGCAAACTTGATATTTTTACCTGTAAAAGGAAAACTTGAAGAGAAGTCTAAATTGGAACTACTTCAAAAAGAACTTATAATTGAGGGGGTTATAGGGATACAAAGTGGAGAGAATCCAAGAATGCTGAGAGCAAAACTTGAAACATATTTAAAACCTTCTGAAAGAAGTGAAGATAAGTAGGTAGTTATGGCAAAAAAAGAGAAATGTGAATGTCCTGCGGGATTACCTGCGTGGCTTGCAACCTTTGGAGATTTAATGAGTCTTCTTTTAACATTTTTTATTCTGTTGCTATCCTTTTCAAGTGTTCAAGAATCAAAATTTAACGATGCAATGGGATCACTACAGGGAGCCTTAGGGGTTCTTTCCAACAACTCTAACATTGATCTTCCAAGCTTATTTAATGTAACAGAAGATCCCGGTGCACCAAATGCTCAAAACGAAGATATATATATGGAAGATTCTAAGAATGCTAATATTGAAGTATTGATGGAGCTTGAAGAAGAGATTGAAAATGCACTTAAAGGTATTGATACAGAAATTGAAAGTGATAAACAAAATCCCGAGCTTGAAAAAAATAAAGAGAAAAGTAGAAGTGAAGATTTTGAGAATGAAACGGGAGATTCCAACTTAGAAATGGACATTTCAAACAAAGATTATGTTGATATGAAGATAACAGAAAATGGTGTCCATATTGTAATAAATGACTCTATATTGTTCAAACCCGGAAGGGCAAAATTGAAGGATAGTTTTAAAAACATACTCAAGGCTATTGGCAAGGTTATTGCTAAAAACCAGAGAGAGTATAATGTTATTGTGGAGGGTCATACAGATAATATACCTATCAAAACCGTAAGATACCCTTCAAATTGGGAGCTTTCTCAAGACAGAGCCCTCTCTGTTGTTAAATATATTATGAGTAACAATAAAGTTAATCCAAAAATATTTTCAGCAACAGGATATGGTGAATACAGACCTCTTGCAACAAACAAAACAAAGCTGGGAAGAGCAAAAAACAGACGAGTTGAAATCTTCTTAGAAAGAAAAAATGCCCGAAAAGCTCTTGGCTTACAAGATTTAGGAGATTAGAATGGCTGAAGGAAAATCAAATAAAACATTAATAATATTCCTAATAGTACTTCCTATTTTGGTTGCTTCAGGATTTGCAACAGCAATTATTTATACTAAAGGGAATATCTTTTCTCCACAAAAGGAAAAGAAAATAAAAAAGAGGGTTGAAGATTTTGATATTATTGAAGATATTGACAACATGGAAGAGGATATTATCCCCAACTACATAGAGGGAGCTCCAAATTATGAGAGTTTTACTTTGGAGGGTGTTACCGTAAATCCTAAAATGAATAATACTAAGGGAAGATTAAGAATCTTAGCTCTGAACATAGGTATGCAGGTTAAACCATTGGCTGTAGGAGTTGAAGAAATTCAAGCTAAAGAGGTAATGATTAGAGATAGTATAAACTTATATCTATCAACAAAAACCGTTAGATTCCTACTTGGAGATATAAGCAATAAAACGGAGATGAAAACAAGAATTAAAAACATGGCAAACAGTATTTTAAAGAAATCCAGGGTTATGAAGATTACTTTCCCTAGATATGTTGTTCAGTAGAGGAAAAGTTATGGCAAAGGTTTTATCTCAAGAAGAAATAGATGCCTTATTAAGTAACGCTAATAAAGGTAAGGATATTGATCAATTAGGCAGTAAAAAAAATGCCATTGAATACCTTTATGATTGGAAAAATCCTCAAAAATTGAATGCTGATCATAAGAGGATGCTCAAGCAGATTTTTCAAATATTTAGTACATCTTTTCAGACCTATTTACAAACTACTCTAAAAACTATGGTGGATATTAGCATTTCCGATATATCTACCGTAAGCTATTCCGACTACCTACTATCTGTTTCAGAACCAACATGTATGTACAAACTTTTTTTGGATAAACTAAAAGCTTTGGCATCAATTGAAGTACAACCTTCATTTGTATTTTTCTTGGTGGAAAGACTTCTTGGTGGAATTGGAAGAGCAATGGAGTTACCAAGACCGGTTTCCCCTATTGAAGAAAATATTATGCTAAGGATTATGCAAAACAGTTTTATGGGGTTAAAAGAGGCTTTTAAAAATGTTTATCCGGGATTAAATTTTCAGTTCAACGGTTTTGAAACAAATCCAAATTTTGTAAACATTGCACCTCCAACAGATGTTGTTGCACTAATAACATTGGATATATCAATAAGAGAGGTTATCTTTAATATAAATATATGTTTTCCAAGTGCAGTTATAGACCCCATACTGGAAAAAATAACAGCTAAAAGTTGGAAAAACCAAGAAAACATTACCGCTAGGAGTATAAATATAATTGAGGATTATATTAAATATTCTGAGGTAGAGATGGTGGTTGAGTTTGCCCAAACGGAACTGACTATAAATCAGTTTTTATCCCTAAAAGAGGGTGATATATTGGAACTTGACAAACCTATTGATGAACCGTCATTAGTTAATATAGATAACAGACCAAAATTTTTTGTCAGACCGGGTTATGAAGGCACAAGAAAAGCTTTTGAGTTTATTAGACAATTGACCCCTGATGAGGAGAGAAAATATGCAAGTAGAAGAGTTTTCTGAAGATAAAAAAGAGATATTCAAAACCATCTCAGGGATTTTAAAAGATAAAACCGATAATGTTATATCTACAAGTATAAACGACAGTATTGGATTATCTATTAAAGCTGATACGGTTTTGAATAAAACCATAATAAAAAATTCCATGGGTTCAAGTATGGTCAAACTTGATTTCTCCTTTAAAGAGGGTTTCAAGGGAAAAATGTCTATACTTATGGGTAAATCTACCGTTGCACAGATAGCAGACAAAATGCTAATGGGCGAAGGTGATGCTGAGTTTGATGAAATGGAACATATAGATGCCATTCAAGAAATAACAAATCAAATTTTGGGAGCAATGGCAACTGAACTTACCGGAGTATTTGAATTTGGTGTAACCTTTACGGAAACAACAGCTTCTGTTGTTGAATTTGATGTTATTGATCCTACTCTTTCAGAAGAGGATTTAATGGTACAATACTCAATAAACATACTGGATGAAAGTGATTTTTTCTTTATAATTGAAAATGATACATTTGAAAATATAATTAAAGAATTAACTTCATTTAGTGAAGAGGAAAATAAACAGAGCGAAGAACAGGTAGAGCTTCAAACTACTGAAATTGGATCTAACATGATGGGTAGTGTAAGTAGCGGAAAAGATCTTGGTGTTCTAATGGATGTTAGACTTCCTGTTACTGTAGAGCTTGGCAGAAAAAAGATGTTTATTAGAGATATATTAAAACTGACTCCCGGAGAAGTTGTAGAGCTTCCAAAACTTCAAGGTGAACCTGTAGATTTGTATGTAAACAATAAAAAATTTGCTACAGGGGAAGTTGTTGTGATTGCAGAGAACTTTGGTATAAGAATAAAATCACTTATAAGTCCTGAAGAAAGATTAAAGACCAGCGATGCATGGAGTGATGAGAATATGTAGAAAAAAGATAGAATTTTCAATGATAAAAAGGGGTGAAAATTCACCTCTTTTCAGACTGCCTACCAACTTCGCATTTCTGCGTCCTTACTTTTTTATACTCAAATCACCTAGGTTTACTAGGCTCAGATCGTATAAAAAAATGACTCCTTGAACTACTCGTTTCTAGCCAGTCTGACTTTTTAAGGCAACCTCAAAAGAGGTAAAAATTATCTCTCTTTTAATTAATATAAAAAAACTGCACAAAACAGAACTTTCAATAAAATTTAAACATTGATTATTTTGTTTTTTTTACCTATATTCCTATTTGGATAACGGACTTATATATATTATGAATTATATAACTTCTATCTAAGAATGGAAAACAGGTTACCAATAGTTAAAAGTTGATGTTTGACTAAAAAAACTAAATACAAAAAAAATAAAAAGGAGAGGTAATTATGAAAAAATTACTTTTAATATTTTTAAGCTTAACCATGCTACTTATAGTTAGTTGTGATTCGAGTAGCGATTCTTCCGTTAATCCAATGGATGAAGGAAAAGTTTACCTAATCAACGGTCTTGGAGATTTTGGTACTTTCTCAACTATAGTTGATGGAGTGATAGAGAACGATGTTCAAAATGTGGGTAAATCACCAAATGATATTCAAATAAATGATGGTAAAGTCTATGTTGTAAACTCCGGAAATTCTGATGTAAGGTATTACA
>PDON01000021.1 GCA_002742935.1 Candidatus Cloacimonadota bacterium
AAATAGCACCTATTTTATCGTCTTTTTTTACTATTTATACTACATCCTTTTTACTCCCTAATATTTGTGTATAGAGAGTAGCCCTGAAAAGGGAGAAGAATTTCAACTCCCGTCTTCGATCTTCCGTCTTCTGTCTTTCACTTTCTTGCTTTTTCACCTAAAAGCTCAAGTCAACAGCATTTACCCTAGTCCTCTACCTGCAAAAGGGGATAAAATGTACCGTTTCGCTCTTTTTATAGTTAAAAACTTCATCCCAATCCTCAATCAAATGTGCTTATGCCTAGTTTTCACTTTAGATGTGAGTGTATAATACGGGTTTATAGGGAGAAGATGGGAGAAGTTTCTGTAAGTAAAAAGGAGGTAAACCTTGCAAATAAGTGTGGAAAAGTATATTTTAGATAGAGATGAGAATAGAAGTAACTAAATAAAAGAAAAAGATTTGATTCTTTATAGCTTTTTAGAAACTAATAGCAAAAAGTGGTATTTTAGTAAAGAATATATTATCCATACAAGAAACCTATATCTCAAGTTATCTTTCTTAGATTTGGTAAAAGGTTCTTTGGGTTGTAGAAATACTGCATCGGCAGTTGGAACTTCTAAAGCTATAGCTGTTAATCCTAAAATAGGTGATGTTACTTTTGTGGGAAATGATGGTTATGTTGTGGTTATGAGGGATAATGTGGTTTGGACTTCTTTTTTTAGCAATTATAGTTCAAGTGATAAATTAAGGGTGGTGTTAAAAGAGACTAGAAATAAGTTTGAAAAAAAGGGGAATATTTATGGCTAATATAGAGCTTAAAGTAGATTGGTTTTCTCCAGAGAAGGAGACTGTTTTGATTAGAACAGAGGATTATTATAAAGATGGGGATCTCTATAGGGATGATTATTTAGGTCTTGATTTCTCTCCTACATTTCTAGTTACATATGATGAAAAGAAGATTTTGAGAGAGTTTTTTACAGAAGCAGGTATGGAAGACCTTATAAAAGAGATAAAACCAGGGAATATTGATAGATTAAAAGGTTTATATGATATTCCTGAATGGAAGCTTTACGATTTAACTGCAGGAGAAGCGGTTTTACACGCATGGGTGCAAGCTTATAGGCGTTACCCCTTAGAGTCGGTACAAAAAAAGGTAAGAGAAGCTTGTAAAACCCTTAGAAGAGGGGAGTTGAGATTTAAGGAGATATTGGAAGCTAAAAAGGGGTTTTTGTTTGGAAATTTCCCTACAAAGTAGAAATAGGGGTGTTTTCAGTTGCTTTATTTTTAAACTAAAAGCTTAACTTAGATCTTGTATATCTCCTTTATTTCAATGAGTGTAACATTCTATTGACGATAAATTTTTATTATATCTATAATATTGTTGATCATTCTGGGAAAAGTTTTAAGATTTTTATCAAAATCTATAAACTTTTTTTACTAATTTTGGTTTTATTATATAATAATATAGGGGAGATAATCTAACAGAATAGAAAATTTTCAATTCTTCAACATTACTTATAATTTTGAATTTAAATCGTTATTGTTATCTCATGAAAGATCTTTTCTTCCTTTTGAGGTTGCCTTAAAAAGTCAGCCGTTCGAGAAGCGAGTAGTACAAGGAATTGATTTTTTATGCGATAGGAGCCTAGCAAAACTAGGTGACTTGAGTATAAAAAATCGATGACGCAGTAATGCGAAGCTTATCGGAAGTCTGAGGGTAGGAATTTTCCTACCCTTTTATAATAGACACCACTCTAGAAAATATAATCATCTATATCAAAGGAGCAGGCAGAGATCTTTTCATCTGCATTTAAGATTTTGCTATTGTACTCTCTAATTTTATCAAATACTATCTTCTTATTATCACTATTTTTCAGAGGTACAAAAACAACCCCGTCATATCCGGGCCAAACAGCAGTATCAAATCTCGGATCACCGGCACGATTTAAACTTTTTACATTTTCAATAATCTGATAAGATTTAATCTTAGAGCTATCTAAAATCTTTATCAACTCTTGTAACACACTTATATTACAATTTATATATAACATCTTCATAAGAAACTCCTCTAGCTTAAAGATTCCTTTTTATACTGCTTTCTATTGAAAACAACATATAGTACAGGTATAAAGATAAGGGTTATAAGGGTAGAGACAAAAAGTCCTCCTATAACCGTAATACCAATTGGAGACCACATCTCAGAACCCATACCACTGCTATATGCCATTGGGATCATTGCGAAGAGAGTAGTAAAAGTTGTCATTAAAACAGGTCTTAATCTGGAATGACCTCCCATAATTACAGCATCTTTTATAGTTTTACCCCTTGCTCTAAGTAGATTTGTATAGTCGACAAGTACAATACCATTGTTTACAACAATACCTAGAAGCATAATAATACCAATGAAAGTAACAACACTTAAAGTTGTTCCGGTTAAGTAGAACGACCAGATTACTCCAATTATAGATAGTGGAACTGCAAACATAATCAAGAATGGATCTTTAAAAGATTCAAATTGGCTAGCCATAACCATAAATACCAGGAGAACACCAATTACGAATAGGATTTTAAGATCTCCAAATGATTTTTGTTGCTCCTCAAATTGACCACCAATCTCTAGATCAACACCTTCAGGAATTTCAACCTCTTTTAGCATCTCTCTAATATTTTCAATACCTTCCCCAAGAGAAACTTTACTTGCTAAATTAACCTTTACATATATAACCCTCTGCTGAGATTCCCTCTTTATCTCCAAAAATCCTCTATCCTCTTCAATCTTGGCAACAGAGCTTAAAGAGACATGTTTCCCATTCATAGTTGTAAATACAATAGAGTTTAAAACATCTATATTATTTCTATACTCCTCTGAAAATCTTATATTTATCTCATACTCCTCATTCTCCTCCTTAAAATCTCCGGCATTAACACCGTAGATACTCGATCTGACAGCTAAAGCTATTGCAGCAGAATTTAATCCCATTGCACCTGCTTTCTCCTTATCTATAACAATTTTAAGCTCCTCTTTACCCTCATCAATGGTAGTTTCAACATTTGCCAGGTACTCACTTTTATTAAATTTTTCCTCCAACTCTTTTGCAGTTTTATTTAGTTTTTCTATATCATTACCAAAAATTTTAAGCTCAATAGGTTTCTTATTCCCCTGTAGTACAGCACCTAATAAACTTCCTCCGGTAACACTAAATTTTACAATTTCAGGTATATCTTTTACCCTCTCATTTATCTTTTCTGCAACCTCTTCAGAGGTGTAGTTTCTACTGTCCGGCAGTACCAGTTTAGCCATAACGGTAGTTATATTTTTTCCTTCGCTAAATCCCATTAAGGATAAAGTTCCCTTCTCTGTTTGACCGGAAACCGACATTAAAGATCTAATATCCTCTTTGGATCCAAGGTTTACAATCTCCTCATACACAATATTTTCAATCTTCTCTGCAACTTTTCTGGTTACTTCAGCTTTATCACCCTGCTCAATTTCAGCAATAACGGTTATATCACCGGCATCAAACTCAGGCAAATAATCGGAACTGGTTTTAGTTGCAATAAATAGAGTTACTCCAAATAGAACTATAACCAGAAAAATTATGAGAGTTTTACTGTTTATGGCAAAGCCTAAAAGTTTAGAGTATTGATTCTCCATAACTTCAAACAACTTTTCACTAAATCTAAATATAGGACCCGGCTTTCTTCTCTCTTTCATAGGTTTTAAAAGTTTAGAAGCGAGCATTGGTGTTAGCATGAGGGATGTAAATAGGGATACTATAAGAGTAAAAGAGGTAAGGATTGCAAGTTGCTTAAACATAATACCTACAAGTCCACCCATCATTGCCATAGGCAGAAACACTGAGATTGTAGTTAAGGTAGAAGCACTTATTGCCATTCCCATTTCACTCGTTCCAAAAATAGATGCTTCTCTAGGTTTTACACCCTTTTCTGTATGTTTAATAATATTTTCAAGTACAACAATAGCATTATCCACAACCATACCAATGGCAATAACAAGGGCCATTAGAGAGAATATATTTATAGAGTATCCCATAAAATACATTACTGCAAATGCACCAATGAGGGAGAATGGGATAGTTAAAATGATAATTACACTACTTTTAAAATCTCTCAAGAAGAATAGAACAACCATAATAACAAAAAGAGCAGCCCAGCCAATGGTTGATTTTAGATTTTCAATAGAGTGAAACACAAGTTCAGATGCATCGTTTGATAGATTTATTCTAACATCAGATGGTAGTTTTTTTGTAATCTCTTCCATCTTCTCTTTTATCAACTCTGCTACCTCTAAAGTGTTTGCTCCGGATTGTTTTTGAACCATAAGCTCAACACACTTTTTTGAAGATGAGTAGATTAGTTCATCTTTCTCCTTAAATCCATCTACTACTTCCGCAACATCTTTAATTCTTACTATTAGATTCCCAACGCTGTAGATTACACTATTTTTGATATCCTCTATAGATGTAAACTCTCCCGGAATCCTTATAGCTAAATCTTTATCCCCAACCTTAATATTTCCTCCCGGAATACTAACATTGGTAGCTTTTAATACAGAAGCTATAGTTCCAATATTTAGGTTGTAAGCTTTTAACTTAAAAGGGTTAACCTCTATTTTGATCTCCCTTTCCGGTTGACCAAAAATCATTACAGATCCAACACCTTTAACCTTCTTTAAACTGTTTATAATGTCATCGTTAACAATTCTGTTTAGAGCATTAAAACTTTTATCAGCCTCAATACTATACATTAGTACAGGCATCATTGCTGAATTTATTTTAATGATTATCGGATTCTCAGCATCATCCGGAAGTGATCTTTTTACAAGCTCAATCTTATCCCTTGTATCGTTTGTAGCCTCTGTAAGATCTGTATTCCAATTAAACTCTAAAGAAACAAAAGATACATTCTCTTTTGATTTTGATTTTATACTTTTTAAGTTGGAAATACTGGAGAGCTTCTCTTCAATCTTTTTTGAAACCTGCTCCTCAACTTCGCTTGCTGAAGCACCCGGGTAAATTGTCATAACAGTAAGCATTGGCATTTCCATATCGGGCAAAACATCTACCTTTAATTGTGTATATGAAACAGCTCCAAATAATAGTATTAAGAGAAATAACATTATTGTAGTTGTCGGTCTTTTTACTCCAAGTTCCGGAAGTTTCATTATCTTTTTCTCCTCTGCATTTTACAAAGTGTTAGGTTCTAATAAATTAATTACGATCCTATTTATTAATAACTTCAACTTTAGTACCATCTTTAATCTTGTATTTACCTCCGGTAACTACAATATCACCTTTGTTTAAGCCTGTAATACAGGTTAGATCATCTTTTGTACTTATCTTTTTAATATCAACCCTCTTTGCAATATTATTTTCCAGTTTGTAGACATAGTATTGACCTGTACCACTTTGATGAATTATAGAGTTTGACGGTATAAACATTCCCTCTTTCTCATCTAGTTCAAGTGTTACATGACCAAACATTCCGGGCTTTAATTTCCTATCCTCATTTTTGATTAAAATCTCTACTTTTATGGTATGGGTGGCAGGGTTTAGCATATCGTAAATTCTACTTACCTTTCCGGTGAAAACTTGATTTTTATAAGCGTCCAGATCAATGGTTGCACTAAAACCCTCTTTAACTCTCTCTATATCTTTCTCATTTATCTCTATCACAGTTTTGATAGGGGAGAGTTGCATAAGCCTTACAATTCCATTTGCATGGGAGTAACCCGGAATAAGACCCGGATTTATGAGTAGAAATGTTTCCCCTTCATTTAGCATATGCTCAACAACAATACCGGAGAAAGGAGCTCTTATCTCTGTATTCTTCTTTATAAGATTGTATCTCTCCTTACTCGCTTCATACTTAGCTTTTACATGATCAAACTTTTGCTCAGGAAGAGACCCTTTCTTAAAAAGTCTTTTACTTCTCTCAAAATCCTTTTGGAGTGTTTTGTACTCAATACCTTGCATAATCAAAGTTTCATCTGAAAGTTGAGCAATCAACTCACCTTTTTTTACAAACTCACCCTCTTCAATATTTATCTTTTCTATTCTTCCGGGTATTGCAGCTCCTAAATTTGCCTCCTTATTGGCAAAAATAGTTCCACTACTCTCTAAGTTCTCATTGTAGCTTATAAGCTTTACTTTCTCTGCATAAACTTTTACTCTCTCCTCTGCATGAGCAAAGATTGATAAACTAAGAATAGTTAGTATAATCATTTTTGATATCTGTGGTCTCATGGTTCTATCCCTTTATTGTTTTAAGTTTCCTAATTCGCCTGTAGCTTTTTTCAATTCAACCATAGCGAGTTTATACCCAATTATAGCATCAATCTTTTCAGAAAAACTCTCTTGCCACAATGTTTGAGCATCTAAAACCTCACTACTGTTAACAATACCCTCTTTGAAATGATCTTTAGTCTCTTTCAAGTTCTCTTCCGCTTGTAATAGCATCTCTTTTGCTTTCTCAATCTTTTTTGAAGCTTCGGATATATTGTATATCTGTTTGTTTATATCCAGATCGATCATCTCTTTTGCTTTTAGAAGATTTTCACTAGCAGCTTTCAACCTCTCCTTTGCAGCATCATATCTATTTTTTCTCTCAAAGAAGTGGAATATTTCCAAATTACAAACAAGAGAGATATTGTAATCCCCGTCAAACTCATCCTTCATAGAGTTGTAAGGGTTAGGGTTCATGAGTGAATAACCACCATTCAAGGCTAAATTTGGTAAAAATCTCGATCTTTCAATCTTTCTAAAAGAGTTTGCAATACTCTTCATATTATCTAAGATTTTTATCTCCTCTCTATCCCTTCTAGCAACTTGTTTCAAAGAATCTTTTGCTCCAATAATATTGCTATTAGAGATTTTATCAAGATCGTAATCAGGAGTAAACTCTCTGTTAATATCCCTTCCAACGGCTTGGTTTAGAGCCATCTTAGTTAAATGTAAACCATTCTCAGCTTTCAGTAGATTAAGCTCAGCTTCCCTTTTCTTTATCTTTGCTTTTAATAGATAGTTCTTAGTCAAGATACCTTCATCTATATAGTTATTGATATCGGTAATATGTGAGTCAATCATTTTGATATACTCTTTGACCAGTTTTACTTTTTCGCTTAATGAAACAGCCTGCCAAAAATATTTATCAACCCTGTACAGAAGTTCTGATTTAGTTAGTTTTAGTTTATTTTCGCTTATATCAGCTAACTTTTCTCTTATCCTGTATCCTTCCTGAATCTTTCCACCTGTATAGATTGGCTGTGTGAGAGAGAGATTGAATAGGAAGTTGTTTTTCTCCCCAACCTCTATCTCTGTAGGAAGTCCCATTTTACTGAGAGGAACCATTCCGATTTGGATAGGATTCCCTTGGGGATCTTGGGAATAAACAGGTAGGTCTTCAAACTTTGGAAGGTCAAAACTCACCTTTTTAGAAACAAGGGTGTAAGTTCCAACAAAGTTTATTGAAGGTAAAAAATTGCTAAAGGCAGCCTTTTTCTCAAATTTAGTAGCTTCTAAAAGAGAGTTTGCCGCTTTTAGTTCATGGTTATTCTCTATTGCAAGTTTATGGCAATCCTCTAAACTAATTTTCTCAGAATCTGCCATGAGTGATGCTATAGAAAAAATAATCAACAGGAGTATTTGTGTTCTCTTCTTCACTTTTCGCTATTCCTAATTTGTTTAATTTTTTATATCTGAGAGTAAACCATTTAAGTATAGAGATTTAAGCATTGTTTTTATCTCTGAAAGCTTAATATTTTTCCCGCTTCTATACTCGTGAACCATTGCAAAAATTCCTGCTTGAACTGTTAGAAAAACATATTCAGGATTTTTTATAAAACTTATCTTTTCAAAATCTTCAGAAAATTGTTCTCTGAATTTTGATAGATACCTACTCTGAGTTTCACTAATAATCTCCATAGCTTTATCAAAGAGAGTCCTATTTGACTGAAATAGTATATCAAAAGAGTAGGTATTATTTACATAGTAATCCAGAGCTTCCTCTATATATGACTCTATGTATAGCTTAATATTTGTGATCTTCTTTAATTTATCTAATATTGTGTCTAAAGAGTTATTTAATTGGTATTGGATAACCTTTAAAAAAATATCCTCTTTATTTTTGAAATAGTTGTAGATTGTACCCTTACCTACATTTGATTTAGTTGCAATGCTTAAAATATCTGTGTTGAAATATCCTTGTTCGGCAAAAAGAATAGAAGCATTTTTCAAAATTAGCTCCTCTTTCTCTTTTTGTTTCCTGCTTAAATTTTTCAATTGACCTCCTTTTTACTAATACTGACCAGTCAGTACTAGAATATAGGTATAGAAAAGATCTGTTGTCAATAGTTAATTTGAGATTGTTGAAAAAAATTAAAACTACCCTAAAAATTTCTTCTCGAAAGTTTGAGGTTTTTAGGTGGAAGACGGGAGACCGAGGACGGGAGGGGGAAGTTTGATCTCCTTATTATTTTGCTTCTTTTAATAAAAAAGAAGAAACCGAGATAGTTGAACAAACCATATCGGTTAACTATGTCGAAACTGTTAAACTTGGAATCTTCCCAAAAAAAGGATGTAGAGCAAACCTCCATTACCGATGGAGCGTTTTTTAGGAAATTATAAAATAGTTTCCTAAGAATGGTGGAATCGACAGCCCGTAAAGGGCTCAGACTGTCTACCAACTTCGTATTACTGCGTCATCAATTTTTTCTGCTCAAATCACCTAGTATCTCTAGGCTCAAATCGCATAAAAAAATGACTCCTTGTACTACTCGTTTCTAGCCAGCCTGACTTTTTAAGGCAACCTCCAAACCCTGAAAGGATTTGAGCTAACTGTTAATGCTATCTTAAATATTAACTGTTTTGCCAAAATAAAAGTTAACAGTTTTGCTGATAGTTTTTATAATAATTTCAAAATGAATTGGGATTATT
>PDON01000036.1 GCA_002742935.1 Candidatus Cloacimonadota bacterium
TTTTATCATTTTGGAAATAGGGTTTATTTTTGGTTAAAACATAATATAATGATATTATGGCTCTATTTCCAATTCTTTTTCATGAAATATGCGGGTTAGAATTATCTATATAAAACTTTATTTTAATCTCTATTGGAGTTTTATCGTTATGAACTACTTCAGAATAAAACTCCTCAGTTTCAAGATATGATTTATTTGACCTTAAATAATCCCCCTTCATAACCATGGTATTTGTAAAATCTATGCCTAAGGATTCTCTAAGATCCAAAATTTTAAGCTTATTTTCCGAGTTGTAACTCCTAAACTTTTGATCCAATACCAATAAGGATCTATTTTTTATCTCTTCTACTTCTTTTTCACTCAGAATAATTGAATGTTTTTTATCAGTTCCATTTATAATAAGTGGTGATATTGACTTTCCTCCAAAACTTGAAAGTTGAAATAGGTAGAGAAGTGTTAAATTTATTTTATCAGATATAAGTAAACTGAATTTATCCTTAAATATTAAAAATTGTTTAAAAAGTTTTACTGAAAAATTTCTGTGATAATCCCAATGATTGCCTTTTATCTTTACATTTCTAATTTTTTCTAAACTAGAATTAGGATTATCTCCAATAAATTTTGGATAGATTTCTCTTTTCTTTAGAAAATATTCAATATGCTCTATAAATCTATTTCTGGATAAAATATCCCTTTTATTTGAAAGGCATAGACAAACAAATCCTGATTTAGCATCGGTTGCCATTGTTAAACAATATTTTGTTTCCGATATAGTTATAGTTCTAGATACTAAAAGTATATTTTGGTACTCTTCAATTAAGTTTATATTTCTCTTTTTTCGAACAGGCTTTGGTTTTGGAGGTTTAATAAACTTTTTTAATATCTTTTTTATGCTATAACCTTTATTATAACCATCTGTTTTCTCTTTCCACCTTTTTAAAGTAGAATAATTAATACCACTCTCTTTTGAAGCTTTCATAACTCCAACTTTTCTGGCTAACCGTATAGCTTCTGCAAGGGCTTCTATCTTTTTATCATTTTCCATAGGGTTATAGGCTTTTCTCTTAGAAATTGTTACCACAAAGATAATCTGTAATATAATCTTGGTAATGGAGATATCAAATATATAAAATATGGCAACACAATAATATGGTTGTTCAAAAAGTCAGAACGCAGTAGTACGAAGTTTATCGACAGTCTGGAGCCGTTGCATGCAACGGCTCATACTTTTGAGAAGCGAGCAGTAGAAGAAATTAGTTTTTCAATAGAGGTTGTTACTGATTTTCTTCAAAAGATTCCAACCTGCCTTTATATTGGAATGGCTGAAGCTCACCCTCTTCATTAATCCTAAATTCAACATTTTTCATAGTTGATTTAGTTGTATAAAAAAGTTTTGTATTTAGAGTGATTGTTACATTTGGGTATAGAGTTCCCAAAATAATCATAGGTTTATTAGGGTTATTTCTTGACTTTAACATTTTATCATATTTAGACTTGAAATCGGAGTATTGTCTTTTAAATATTTTCAACTTTTTACTAATATCTTCAATATAATCTTCTTTTCTCTCTCTCTCTTTACTCATTTTATAAGCAAGTATTTCTTTACCGGTAACTCTTAGACTCTCTTCTTTTTCAATAATATCTTTTATGGCAACTCTAATAGTGTCTATCTCTCTAAGAACATTTTTTACTTCCATATGTTTTCTTTTCATATCGGAAAAAAGTTTTGCCATTTCCATTAAGTCCTCTTCTTGGAAACCTACATCAATTTTTGTTTTATGATAAGATTTGTTTCCAAGCTCCTCTACTCTAAACCCATCAACTACTTGAGTTAGTCCACCTGTTAATTTTTTGGCTTCCAAAAAACCTTTAACAACTATAATTGATGAACTTATCATATCTTCAACGTAGATATTTTTACATAAGATATTTTTTCTGTTAGATATATATTTTGCTTTTATAATTTCAGCATATATGGGTCTTTCTCCCGTTAAAATACCGGATTTACAGACAAGTGCTTCACCGGCAAAAATTTCAGCATCCTCTACGGATCCTTCTACTGAAATATCTGCTGTTGTACTTACATTAAATCTTGCCCTTACATCTCCTTTAACATTTATTGTTGCGGTAGTATCAATATTTCCAACACTAAAATTAAGATCACTGTCTATAAAAACTTCTTCTAATACACCAACTTTTCCTGTAGGGAACCTTCTGTATCTTCCATCTCTTTTAGCACAGGCATATTCACCCTTAATAACAACACCATCAAGAGCAATATCTTTAAGTTTTATTTTATCCCCCATTCTTCCGGGTATTATTTCACCTTTTACATTTTTCCCGACAGAACCATTTAGAGGTGGATGTATTCTTACAAGATTTTCATCTTTTTGTACAGACTTAACTACTCCAATATCGTAGAAATCAATAAGCCCTTTATTCTTCTCTTTTAAATTCATATCGTCAGAAATCAGGTACTCAATATAGCCATTTTTACCCTTTTTTGGAGGTGTTCCTCTGGCAATCATAATTTTTTTTCCTGATTTAAAGAGATCTTCATTTTTTTCAAAAAGATCTTTTATAGTCTGCTCTGAAACTCCATAGACTATTCTATTTTCCTTAAGTCTGTTCTTAACATATCTTTCGCTTATACTATTAAAATCACCTATCAATTTTATATAGCAGAATATCATGTCTTTGTCAAAAATAAATTGTATATGCTCGCTCATAATTTCCTAATGAAACTTCTACACTCTTTACAAAGATATTATAAAAATATCAATTTTCAAAAAAAATCAGTTATATATTACTTTTTAGAGGTCTTTAGCATTTCAAAAATGCTTATTTTTATTAACTTAAAGTTATTGACTTTGAGGATACTATTTGATATAATAACAATCAAATTAATTTTACTTTTAATTTGTACGAATCATGGAGTTAAAATATAGTTCTCTCCATATATGTTTAAATTATTATTGGTTGTTTCTATTTAGTTTAATATTTATGCTTTATGTTTTGGCTCCAAATTAAAAGAGAGTTCTATGAAAAAAAAATTTCTTTTCTTATACCTTAAAACCGGAGGCGGTCACCTTTCAACAGCAAGATCAATAGAGGAGTGTATTTTGTCCTCAAAAGAGGATGTTGAAATTATTTTGGCAGATGGCCTTAATAATGGTAATAAGTTTATGAAATCTATTATTGAGGAAGGTTACAGACTTTCTCAATCTATCGCTCTTTGGGTGTACGAGATTCTTTACGGAATACATAAAATTAAGACAGTTTCGAAGCTTACCTCAAACTTTGTGGCTTCTTTTGTAAGAGATGAGATATTTCGTTTGATAAAGCTACATAATCCGGAAAAGATAGTTATTTTTCATTTCTTTTTGGTAGATCCTGTTTTAAAAGTTTTAAAAGAGCTTAATCTAAATATTCCGGTACTAACAGTTGTAACTGATCCTTATACCGCTCATCCTATGTGGTTTTTGCATAATGATCAAAACTATGTTGTTTTCAGTAGGAAAGTTTTAGAAAACTCTGCAAAAAAAATGGGAGTTCCCGAAGAGAATATCAATATTTTCCCATATATCTTAAATGAAAAGTTTAGAGTATCTGATATTAATAAATTGGACAAAATAAGGAGTAAATACGGCTTTGATAACGGAAAAAAACTTATTCTTATAATTGGAGGAGGAGATGGAATTCCTAAGGGTGAAAAGATAGTTAAAAACCTAGTGAATTTTTTACCTGATATTCAGTATGCCGTTGTTTGTGGAAGAGATAAAAAACTTTTTAATAAAATAAAAACTCTTAGTAAAGAAAATAATCTTATAAAGGTTTTTGAATATATTGATTTTGTTAGTGAACTCATGAGTGTTTCTGATCTTGTTATATCAAAATGTGGTCCCGCAACATTTATGGAAATACTTCTTTCAAAGAAAATACCCATAATAAGCAGTTATATATGGGAACAAGAGAAGGGAAATGTTGATTTTATTGTAGAAAATAAGTTTGGGATATATGAAAAAAAGGTGAAGAAATTACCTCATATTGTTAATGAGCTTCTTTCTAATGAGGATCTTTACAATAGCTTTTTAAATAATATTAATAAGGCAGATCTTCAAAATGGAGTTGAAAGTGTTTCAGAATTTATCTACAACTATTAGTTTTTTCTTAAAGTAGGGTGGATAGTTTTATATTTATCTGTAAATGCTTATTTATTTCTTGCGTTTTTCCAAAAAAATATTAAATATCTTTTTTAGGAGATCTTAAAATCTCTTCTTAGATGCTTTTAGGAAGTTATCAAGGATCTATAAATATAAGAGGGTCTTTTGTTAAAAATATTTTTAAGGTATTAATTATGAAATTTAATAAAAAAGTTATTAGTTGGGCGTTTTATGATTGGGGTAACTCTGCTTTTGCAACAACAATCATGGCAGGTTTTTTTCCTATGTTTTTTAAAGAATATTGGAGTGTTGGAGCCGAAATATCTACAAGTACTGCAAGAGTTGGAATTGCTAACTCTATAGCCGGTCTTTTGGTTGCATTAATTTCCCCTTTTTTAGGTGCTATTGCAGATAAAAGCTCTAAAAGAAAAGCTTTCTTAATATTTTTTACCTCTCTTGGCGTTTTATCATCTGCTTCTTTGTATCTAATATCTAAAGGTAGTTGGGAATTAGCGGCTCTTTTCTATGTACTGGGAGTAGCGGGATTTTCAGGCTCAAACACATTTTATGATTCTCTTATGGTTTTTGTTTCAAATGATAAAAGTAGTGATATGGTTTCCTCTCTAGGATTTTCTCTAGGTTATTTAGGTGGAGGATTATTATTTGCCCTAAATGTTTGGATGGTTCTCTCATTTGACACATTTGGTCTCAGCTCAACTACCCAAGCTGTTAAACTATCATTTATAATGGTTGCTTTTTGGTGGTTAATATTTTCTATCCCACTATTACTCTTTGTTAAAGAGGATAAGAAGGAAAGGGAGAGTAGCTATAAAGCTTTATTTATTGAGGGTTTTAACTCTATAAAAGAGACATTTAATGAAATTAGGAGTTACAAGAAAATTTTATATTTTTTAATAGCTTATTGGTTATATATTGATGGTGTGGATTCTGTTATTAAGATGGCTGTTGATTACGGTATGTCCATAGGATTTGAATCAAATGATCTTATTACTGCACTTCTTATTACACAATTTGTGGGTTTCCCTGCTGCTCTTCTCTTTGGTATTATTGGAAATAAATTTGGTACAGAGAGAGGAATATTAGCTGCTATTATTGTTTATTTGGGTGCTTCAGTTTGGGCTTCTATGATGAGTGTTGTACAGGAATTTTATCTAATGGCTGTTTTAATAGGAATGGTTCAGGGTGGAATCCAAGCTCTTTCAAGGTCATACTATAGTCGTTTTGTACCAAAGGAAAGATCAGCACAATTTTTTGGATTTTACAATCTTTTAGGAAAATTTGCTACAGTTTTTGGACCTGCTCTCATAGGTGGTACTACATATTTTGTTTCAGCTCTTGGATATCCTGATATAGCTTCAAGAATAGGTATTCTTTCAGTCTCTATTCTCTTTCTTGCCGGAGGTTTTATGTTTATAAAATCAATAAAGCTGGATTTATAAACTATTGATTTAAATACTGTACATAATGTTATAATTAAATCTACAATATAAGATAGAGTATTAGTTTTATATCTAATCTAAGATTACTTAACATCTTAGGCTAAGTTTATCAAACCTATTTTGTCGTAAATTCTTTCTTTATGAGCTTTACAGTAGATCCTAATTTTTTTAAGAGATTATTTAGGTACTAAGATTTTATTTTTTTTATCTCAGCCTGAAGCTTTTTTATTTTTTCTTCAATAGCTTTTCTATCGTTTTTAAGTTTTTTTATTTTTTTTTCTGTTTCCTCTATTTTATCCTTTGACTCCTCTATTTTTTTTTCAATCTCTTTAATCTCACTTTTTATTTTTTCAACCTTTTTTTCATGTTTCTTTATCTCTTTATCATAGTCAATTTTCTTAGAAAAAATAGAAACAGAAAACATCAACAAGAACAAAGCCATAAAAAATTTTTTCATAACATAATTCCCCGTATAATTTTAACTCTACATCACTATTATAGAGTTGTAAATTTATCTTGTCAAGAGAATTATTGTTATTTGTAGTTTTCTCGGGATTTAAACTATTTAATAGTTTGATATATAACTAGTATCTCTCTAGTTGCTTACTCATAATCTGTATTATATATTTGTACTAAGGAGTAGGATAATATAGATGATTAAATTATTTTTTCCCTTATAAATAAAGATTCTATAAAGTTATATACAATAAGGAAGAGTATGGATATTATACATGAAATTGATGTTACGGAAACCCAGCACAACTCTATCAAAGTTTTGAGAAATCACTCATTCCCAGAACATAAAGTTAATCGTTCCTATTACAAACAGATGCCTCACATGCGTGCTTTACAATACAAAGGTGAAATACTGGTCGGTTATTTGGGCTTAGACTATCGTGCTATTAAAGTTGGTGATGAGGTGTACAAGGTTTTAGGTATCATTGATTTTTGTGTTGCTGAACAGTGGCGAGGTAGAGGAATTGGTTCATTTATGCTCTCTGAAGTCTCATCTTTTGCAGAAGAAAAAGATGTCGATTTTATAATACTTATCTCGGAGCTGGAGGAGTTTTACCTTAGGCATGGTTTTATAAAAGTTGAGGGTATCCACTCTTGGCTAAGGATTAGTGAACATGTAAATTATGGTGTAGCTGTAGAGCATATTGAGGAGTTATTCATAAAGCCAATAAGTGGTAAGCAATGGGTTAGTGGAGATATTGATTGGTTAGGCTATATGTACTAGAATAGGGTCTACTGAAAAAAGATTTTCAAATTTGTAAGATAAAGTTTATGAGGTTTCCTTAAAAGTCAGACGAAGATAAAAAAGAGGCAAAGAAGCTAAATAATTTGAGTTTGACATAAGTATTTATCTAATATTTAGTGTAATAAATAAAATGTTACATAGAATTTTCTGCCATAAGTTTATCTAAGGGTACATTACCCTATAGTTATACAATTATACCCTTCAAGAGCCTCAGGGTGCAGATGTAAGCTGTATTTTTTAATTATTATATAAGATATCTTGTTGGCTTTATATCTAAATCTAATCTTTTTCTGTAGGTCATAAATAAAGAAGCCGGAATCTTCTTATTAGTTCGTTAAATATATTAACAATTTAGATACCGGCTTGTTATAAAAGTAGAATTTTAAAAGATAATCATATAAGTTTAAAACTAACCTTTTAGTTTCTCAACCCAAGATGCAATATCTTCTTCAGCTTTTGCTTCGTCATTATCATAGTCTAATGGAAGACCTACAAATTTTCCATCAACAACAGCTTCTGAACTGTCAAAGCTAAAACCTTCTACATCAACTCTACCAACTACATTATCTTTGTTTTTTAGAGCATTGTAGATTTTACCGATAGCATCAACGAAAGATGATGAATATCCATACTGATCTCCTGTTCCAAAAAGAGCAATCTTTTTATCACCAAAGTCAGCATCTTCAAGTTCAGAAATTTTACCTTCCCAATCATCTTGAAGATCACCTACTCCCCAAGTTGATGATCCTAAAATAATAAGATCGTGGTCAAGAGTTGAAAAATCTACTCCACTAACCTCTTGAAGATCAGCTCCACCTATAGCTTCAGCGATAGCCTCAGCAGCTTTTTGACAATTTCCTGTTGTTGATCCGTAAACAATTACAGTTTTCATAATTTTCCTCTTCTAATTTTAACAAATAAATAATCTATCTTTATTTTATACAGCCCGCATTCTTTTTCTGACAAGGCGATAGATTACAGCTTTCACATACTCTCAATTCTTCAACTAATTGAGCAATACTTTCCTCTAAACAGCTAATACTACCATTTTTGATTCTTAGCATTTTTATTTTTTTTCTTTTACACATCATTTGAGAAGTATTAACCATTTTATGGCTGGATGTATCTGAGAATAGAACAACAGCATCCACAGATCTCATCCTTTTTTCCATATCAGGAACATACTTATTAAAAAGTTTAACCTTACAGGAGTGTTTTTTCATTATATCCTTATACTTTCTTTCTAGGCTTTTCACTCCCCCTAATAAAGCTATATTCATAATTTAAACCCTTTCCGTTTATTAAACTTTACAATAAAAGGGTACATCTCCTCTAAAATAGAGGTGTCTTATACATATTTTATCGTTTTTGAAATTGATCCATTAATCAAAATTAGTAATGCATCAAAATAACAGGATAAAATTGAACCTTTTTCTAGCCTATATGCTTCTCTCCTTTCTATTATCTTAAAGATAATTTGTAAAATTTAAACTTCTCCACCAACTCTTTCGAGATATCTTTTACACTGTTGATCTCTATCGTAGCCAAGCATAATTCCCAGTATAAAATCTTCTTCAGGTGAGTAGTCAATCAATCTTTCTTTATCAATTGATTTAATAACTTTAATAGAGTTACTACTTCCAAAGAATAGATTAATCTTCCTTTTATTAACATGTTGAACATGATAATCTATAGATCTTTCTTCCAATTTTTTTACTAATTTTGGAAGATCGTCTATTACAGAAGTGAAAAGAATTAGATTTCTTAAACCCTTTTCATACTCATATATGTGGTGGGTAAAGATTGGATTTAGTAACACTTCTTTAACTTCCATTCTGTCTCCATTAAAAAATTAGAACTATAAGGGTATTCAATACTATTCCCTTACGAAATTAGATTATAAAATTACTCTTCCCACTTGATAAATAATCAAAGATAAGATATAGGCTAAACCTGTTGTATAAACGGCACTAAATATAGCCCACTTCATTTCTCCCGCTTCTCTATTTATAGCAGCAATAACAGCTATACAAGGAACATAGAGAAGAACAAAAATCATTAGCGAGAATGCTATTAAAGAACTAAACTTTTTTTCTCCTGAGTTTTTATATTCAGGAGGATATAGTTGTGCCTGAAGTTTAGTTCTAAGAGATTCGTTCTCTTCATCTGCTTCAAGGTCAGCTTGGTAAAGTACACCCATTGTTGAAACAACTACCTCTTTTGCCGCTAAACCTGTTACCAAAGCTACTCCAACTTTCCAATCAAATCCCAAAGGTCTTATAACAGGTTCAATAAATTTACCTATTTGACCTATGTAACTCTTCTCTTGTCTCTCTGACTCTTTTAGGATCTCTTGCTCTGCAACTTTTTCCTGCTTCTCTGTTTCATACTTTTTCTTCAGTTCAGATGATGAACTTTCAATCTTACTATTATAATATTTCTGAATAAGAGCTATTGTTTCATCATAGTTTTTTGAGTAGTCAATATCTTTTGGGAAGTATCCAAGTGCCCAAATAATAATTGAAGCTACAAGTATAACCCCTCCCATTTTTTTCAGGTATTGACTTCCCTTATCCCACATATGCATTATGGTTGATTTTATTGTTGGCATTCTGTAAGGTGGAAGTTCCATAACAAAAGGAAGTTCCTCACCTTTAAAGAATGTTTTTTTGAAAAACAGAGCTGTTAATATGGCTACAAGGATTCCAAAGCCATATATGAAGAAGAGCATTGATCCTGAATTTTCAGGGAAGAAGGTTCCTATCAACAGAATATAGACCGGAAGTCTTGCTCCACACGACATAAAAGGGTTTATGAGCATGGTTATCATTCTATTATTTCTACTCTTGATTGTTCTTGTTGCCATAACTGCAGGAACATTACAGCCAAAACCCATTATGAGAGGAATAAAAGACTTTCCGTGTAGACCTATCTTGTGCATTAGCTTATCTATTATAAATACAGCTCTTGCCATATATCCGGAATCTTCTAAAAAAGAGATGAATAAAAATAGGATCAATATATTTGGAAGGAATACAATAACTCCACCAACACCACCAATGATACCATCAATGATAAGATCCTTTAGCATACCGTCACTTAGCATACCGGCAACAAACTCAGAAAGTAAGCCAACACCATCCTCTATCCAACCCATAAAAGGGTCTCCAAGTGTGAAGGTAGCTTGAAACATTAACCACATAAAAAATAGGAATATAGGAAAACCTAAAAGCTTATGAGTTACAAAGTTATCAATCATTTTTGTTTTATCTCTTCTTTCTTGAGCTCCGGGTGTTAAAGTCTCTTTTAAAGCTCCTGAAATAAAACCATACTTGGAATCTGTTATTACAGTTTCTGCATCATCATTGTATATAGATTCTAATTTTTTAAGCTCTTCATTGACTGTGCTTAGAATTATCTGATGGGAACTGTACTCTTTTTTTATTAATTCTTCTGTAACAGAGTCCCCTTCTAACAACTTAACAGAAAGAAATCTTGGTGAAATTCTTGAATGGAGAGATGTATTGTTATCGGTTCTTATATGCTTTTGGATTCTTTTAATACTCTCTTCAATATTATCTCCATAGTTTATATGGATGTGTCTTATGGATTCGTCCTCATCATTAAAAACTTCAATAACTTTCTCAAAAAGCTTATCAATTCCTTTACCTTTTGTACTAACTATAGGAACAAAGGGTATCCCAATCATTTTCCCAAGCTTCTCGCTGTCAAATTTATCCCTCCTTTTCTCCATTTCATCAAACATATTGAGAGCTACAATAACCTTAACATCCATATCAATAAGTTGAGTTGTAAGGTACAAGTTTCTTTCAAGATTTGAAGCGTCAACAACATTTATAATAATATCGGGTGTTGTATCAAATATATGCTTTCTTACATAAAGCTCTTCGGGAGAGTATTCAGTTAGAGAATATGTACCGGGTAGATCTGAAATTTTTATATTATATCCACTCTTTTTTACGGAAGCTTCTTTTGTATCTACAGTTACACCTCCATAGTTACCAACTCTCTCTTTAGAGTTTGAAGCATGATTAAAAAGAGTTGTTTTACCACAGTTTGGATTTCCAACAAGAGCAACATTTATTGTTTTACTGCCATCTTTATTGAAAGATTTTTTTAAACCGCCCTCATTTATTACGCCAGAAAAACCATTAATATGGGTATCTAAACCATCTTTAGTAACTTCTATAAGGTCTGCTTCACTCCTTCTTAAGGATATATTGTAACCCATAATTTTATATTCAATAGGGTCTTGAAGAGGAGCATTTTTTATAACTTCAACATCTTTACCTGTAACAAAACCCATTTCCAAAATTCTTTTACGGAAAGCTCCGGTACCTTTAACCTTACAGATCTGACCTTTGTCTCCACTAACCAATTCTGACAGTTTCATTAAATCCCCTTTTGATACTGTGTCTCATTATGTCTAATATTATAAAGATCAAACAATAATGTCAAGACAATATTTTATATATTTTATGGTTCCGTTTTATTGGAGTAAGTCTTTATGTTTAAGGCTGAAAACAACTTAACATTGTTTTGATATTGACAGAAACTTTATAAGGAATTACCTTGGATAGTAATTTTACTAAGTACAGGGGTTAAAATGAGTGAAGTACAAAACTACGATGTAGTTATTATTGGTGGTGGTCCTGCAGGTTTAACTGCCGGATTATACGCAGGAAGATCAATGCTTAAAACTGTTATGTTGGAAAAAATGATGCCGGGTGGACAGGTTAGTATAACAGCTGAACTTGAAAACTATCCGGGTATTGTAAACATTACCGGTCCTGATATTATCATTGAGATGGAGAAACAGGTAAAAAAATTTGGTGTTGAGACTAGAAGTGAAGAGGTAGAGTCTATTGAGCCTGGATCAGGAAATTCGGGACACACAATTGTTACCGATTCTGGAACATACTTAGCAAAAACAATTATTATTACCTCCGGAGCTTCTGCAAAACATGTTGGTTGTGAGGGTGAGGATAGCCACATTGGCAGGGGCGTTTCTTACTGTGCAACTTGTGATGGAGCCTTCTTTAGAGATAAAGAGGTTGTTGTTATTGGAGGTGGAGATTCTGCCGTTGAAGAAGCAACATATTTGACAAAATTTGCAAGTAAGGTTTCTGTTATACACAGAAGAGATCAGTTGAGAGCTTCAAAGATTTTACAGCAAAGAGCTTTTAATAATTCTAAGGTTAATTTTATTTGGGATAGTGTTGTTGAGGCTATTGAAGGTGAGCCTTTAGTAAACAATGTCAAAATAAAGAATGTTAAAACCGGAGAGATTACTGATTTTAAAACAGATGGTGTGTTTGTATTTATCGGTTTTAATCCTAGTAATGAGTTCCTTCCTGATGCTATAAAGAGAGATCACAGTGGGTTTATCATTACTGGTGAGAATATGGAAACATCTGTTCCAGGAATTTTTGCAGCGGGAGATATAAGGTCAAAGCTTCTAAAACAGGTTGTTACTGCCTGTGGTGATGCCGCTACTGCCGCATTTGCAGCAGAAAAATATATTGAGTGGAACTTTGATGATTAGGCTGTAAAGATTACTTTTGGTGTAGATAGGTTAAATTTCTATTTATACCTTTAAAATAAGGCAAAAGCAGGGGGGGAACTCCTGCTTTTGTTTTATAAGTAGATCTCTTAGAAATGTAAGTTTAATTTATGAAAACGACAGATCACCCTTACACTAAACTATCTACAAATGAACTTTATTAAATAATGTTTTATAGATTTTGGTTAAACTAAAGAATCTAATCTCAGGTTTTTCTCCCACCATAAAATACATTTTAATCAATAGTAATCTCATTTGCTGTGATCTGGGTCACAGATATTTAAATTTTGTACTGTTTTAGGATGTTTGAAAGGTTGAAATAAAGAACCTTTCACTGTTTTTAAATAAAACGTGATAGTTCATTTTCTTATAAATATTTTATATTGATGAATAATAAAAGGTGAATAAAAAAATGTTAAATCATAAAGAGTCTTCGGTAGCTGAATGATAAACTCTACGATTCCTCTTCGATGCTTACTTTCATTTTAATATTTACAAATTCTAAAAACATAAGTAGCAAAATGCCTGCCCAGAAAAAATAGCCCATAGTATTACCTAATTAATTGATTTTAAGTCTGCATAAATATTTATCGCAAAATGATAAGGTTTTACAGATACAATAGCAAACTTTATTTTACTTTTTTATACTGTTTAGTAAAATAAAGACACAAAAAATGCACTGTCTTAAAGTAAAACATCGCAAACCGTCTTTGATGACGAATATTTCTTATTGATGAATGTAAATGCTTTAAGTGTAAATAAACTATTGTAAGAGTGAACTCTTCAAAAATTGTTTATTCGTTTTAGGTCTTTTTTATGATATCCCTAAACTCCAAAAACAAAAGCACCAACACGCCTATCCAAACAAAAAATTCCATAATACTACCTTTCTTTAATCTGTATGTTTTGTATAAAATACGCCAATACTTAAATTTAATAAATTTTGATGATAATAGCAACCTTTATTTAGTCTGCTTTTATGCTGAATATACTTTTTAAAATAATCTTAATAAGTTCTTATGGTTGTTATGTTAATTGTATATGCTTTTTATTGTAGAGTATAGGTTGGATGTCTACCTTATAGGTGAAAATCCTAACTATAACTTTTTTTTGTGCTTTTTTTGTAAAATGATAAGAAAATATATAACAACTTTTTGTGTCTCATGGCTAAATTTTTATTGTTTAACCATGAACTGTCCTTGAGCTTTTACATTTAAGATATAAGGAAAATCAAAATGTATACTATAAAACAGTTTTCTATCAATATTGGAAAAGTAAAGCTTAATTAGTATTTGAAAAAATAGTACTTCGGATACAAATAATCTTGTGGTAATAACCTTTTTAAGGGGTATTGAAGAAAATTATGATTTTCTTGTGATATCTCTAAATTCCAAAAGTAAAAGTACTAAAACACATATCCAAATGAATAGTTCCATGGTGTTACCCCTTGATTTTTATGATGTATAAAACACTTTAATAGTATATAATTGTAGTATAGTGTTTAATGCTTCTTTATGCTGTGACCTGCATCACACTATTTGTTTTAGATTATGATTTTCACTTTGTTTTATTCTAAAATAAGATAAATAAAGTATCTCAACACTTTACTAAACCTGCAAAATTTATTATTTTGTCTTTTAAACTTTAGAGTTTGTCTTTAATCATTTATATGGTTTGGATTATATATGTGGTGAGTTCTTGTAAATTGCTGTATAGATACTTCATGTACAACATAAGTTTCGTAATAAAAATCTGTAGCTATAAGGAGATTTAATGTCAGAATTAAATAGGGTGTCTGTAATTACCAAGACAGGAAACCCCAAAGTAAAAGGAGTGGTTGACTCTATTCAATCTTTTTTAGGTAAAGATATAGAAGAGTTGAAAATTATTAAAAATTTCTACATTGAGGGTTGTAGTTTAGATGAAACTAAAAAAATTGCAAAAGAGATTATTAGTTGTCCTGTTACAGAAGATTACAAAATAAACAATCCTTTTTTTGAAGATTTTTCTACAAAAATTGAGATTGGGTATCAAACCGGTGTTATGAACCCTGAAGCAGAAACTTTAAAATCTCTACTTATGGATAGAGAAGGTTTTAAGGATCTTTATCAAACAGAAACATATTGTTTTAAAAGTAAACTGGATAGTGAAACAAGAGATCTTATAAAAAATAAAATTTTAATGAATAGTCAAATAGAACAAGAGATTACAGAAGAGATCACCTCTCTTTCAATTGATATCAAAAGCTCAAAAGCTGAAATTATACCTATAAGAGCTATGAGTGATAAAGAGCTTATGAAGCTTTCAGATTATAGCCTTTTCCTCACTTTGGAAGAGATGCAGACTATTAAAAATTATTTTCTGTCTCAAAATAGGGATCCTTTTGATGTTGAGCTTGAAACATTGGCTCAAACATGGTCTGAGCATTGTGGACATAAAACATTTAAGGCTAAGGTAATATATAACGGAGAAGAGAAACCCTCAATGTTTTCTCTTGTTAAGGATAGTGAAAAAGCTATTAATCATCCGGATATTATCTCCAAGTTTTCGGATAATAGTGGTGTTTTTAGATTTGATGATATTGATGGTGAAGAGTATGGAATCTGTATAAAAGCAGAGACTCATAACTCACCTTCAGGTCTTGATCCTTACGGTGGAGCTATGACAGGAACCGGTGGAGTTTTAAGGGATATTGCGGGTACAGGTAAGGGTGCAAAAAATATCAGTTCAATAAATATTTTCTGTTTAGGAGATCCTGATATTAGCTATGATGAGGTTATGCCGGGTTGTTTACACCCTAGAAGGATTTTAAACGGAGTTATAGAGGGTGTTAGAGATTATGGAAATAGAATGGGAATCCCTACAAATAACGGGTCTTTCCACTTTCATAAAGATTTTGGTCCAAAACCTACAGTTCTGGTTGGTGCCGACGGGATTGTACCTACAAAGTATGCAAAAAAAGGTGTTCCTCAAAAGGGTGAGCTTCTCGTTTCCTTTGGTGGCAGGACAGGTAAAGATGGAATACATGGAGCAACATTCTCATCTGCCGAGATGACAGAAAAAACATCAACTATGAATTCCGGTGCTGTTCAGATTGGAAATGCTATTGAGGAGAAGAGAACCTTTGATTGTCTTATGAAGATTAGAGATGAGGGTGTTATTACAGCTATGACTGACTGTGGAGCCGGTGGCTACTCTTCTGCTGCAGGAGAGATGGGTGAAGATACAGGGGTTAAAGTGTATTTAGATAAAATTCCCCTAAAATATCCAGGTCTAAAATCTTTTGAAAAGTGGATAAGTGAATCTCAAGAGAGAATGGTTGCTGCTTTTAAAGCTGAAAATTTGGAACTTGTACAGAGATATTGTGATCTTTATAATGTTGAACTATCTGTTATTGGAGAGTTTACAGATACAAAGAAGCTTGAGATCTTTGATGGAGAGGATAAAGTTTGTGATCTCGATATGGATTTTTTACATAATGGTCAGCCTACAGAGACTATTTTTGCAAAATCTGTTTCTAAAAAAGGTTTGAAAGATCCTGAATATTATGAGAAAGAGATAAATTATGAAGATGCTTTAAGAGATATTCTTTCTCATCTTAATGTTTGTTCCAAGGAGCCTGTAATAAGGCAGTATGATCACGGTGTTCAGGGTATGACAGTTGATGGTCCTTTATGTGGTAAGGAGAATGATGGACCTACAGGTGCCGCCATATTGAAACCTTTAGAGAAGAGTGATAAAGCTCTTATTTTGGGACATGGAATTAATCCTGTTCTTAACAGAATAGATTCTGTTAAAGGACCTCTTTGGTCGTTCTATGAAGCTATGAGTAATGTAGTTGCTCTTGGTGGAGACCCTGAAAGAATCTTTATGATTGAAAACTATATTTGGCCAAAACCAACAGAGGAGAACACAGCAGATCTTTATGATTGTGTTTATGCGGTTACAGAGGCTTCAAAGTTTTTTAAGACTCCTATCATTTCGGGAAAAGATTCACTTTCATCAACCTATAAAAATGGAGATACTGTAATAGAGGTTCCTCCGGTAATCTGTATGTCGGCAAGAGCTGTTTCCGATGATTATAGAAAAACTATCTCTCCCGATTTCAAGAGATCCGGCAACCCGATATTGCTTATTGGAGATTACAATGAAGCTGCAATGGGAGGTTCAATATTCAACAGTATTTTAGGGGAGCTTGGTACAAAGGTTCCATACACACCAATGGCAAAAGCTAAAGAGATCTATTCGCTTATTTATAAACATATAAACAGTGGAGATATAATTTCTTGTAGTGATGTTAGCGAGGGTGGTATGATAACTGCCGTTACAGAGATGGCTATAGGTGGTAAGAAAGGGTATACTCTATTTATAGATAGCCCTGTGATTACTCTCTTTAGTGAAGTTCCTGCAGCTTTTGTTGCTGAAGTTAAAAGTCTTGATGTTGCAGACAGATTGATTGAGTCTGGTTATGCTACTCAAATAGGTACAATAACAAACAATTCTAAAGCTGTTGTTAAGCATAGAGATGAAGATCTTATAAATCTTGATATGAGTGAACTTGAAGAGTTGTGGAAAAAACCAATGAAAAAATATTTTAAATAGGATTGAATATGGCAAAGAATAAGAAAAAAGAGGGTCCAATGGATAAAATAGTTTCTCTTGCAAAGAGAAGAGGATTTGTTTATCCGGGATCTGAAATTTATGGTGGGCTTGCAAATACTTGGGATTATGGTCCTTTAGGTGTTGAGTTCAAAAACAATGTAAAGAAAGCTTGGTGGAAGAAATTTGTTACAAACAGACTTGATATTGTAGGTCTTGATTGTGCAATTTTAATGAATCCTAAAACTTGGGAAGCCAGTGGTCATTTGGGAAACTTTTCGGATCCTCTAATGGATTGTAAAAAGTGTAAATCAAGATTTAGAGGTGATCAGCTGATAGAGTCTAAGCTTGGAGAGGGCTCTGCGGCCGGTTTGGATCTTGAAAATCTGCTTAAAAAAATTGTTGATGAAAATATTGTTTGTCCCGATTGTGGTGCTTTAGACTACACTGAACCTAGAGAGTTTAATCTCATGTTTAAAACTGAGCAGGGTGTTGTTGAGGGAAAAGGTGCTGAGATATACTTGAGACCTGAAACAGCTCAAGGTATTTTTGTAAACTTTAAGAATATTCAAACAACTTCAAGAAAAAAAATACCTTTTGGTGTTGCACAGGTAGGTAAATCATTTAGGAATGAGATTACTCCGGGTAACTTTACCTTTAGAACAAGAGAGTTTGAGCAGATGGAGATGGAGTTTTTCTGTAAGCCGGGAACTGAGATGGAGTGGTTTGACTTCTGGAAGAAATATAGTATGGATTGGCTACTCTCATTGGGAATGAAAAAGGAGAATCTAAACTTTAGGGATCATGATGAAAAAGAGCTTTCTCACTACTCAAATGCTACCACAGATATCGAGTTTAAATTCCCGTTTGGTTGGGGAGAGCTTTGGGGTGTTGCTTCCAGAACAGATTTTGATCTAAAGAGGCATATGGAGGTAAGTGGAAAGGATCTTCTGTACTTTGATGAGGTTAATAAGGAGAAGTATGTACCTTATGTTATTGAGCCATCTCTAGGTGCAGACAGAGTTACATTAGCCTTCCTTTGTGATGCTTACGAGGAGGAGATTGTAAATGAAAATGATACTAGAGTTGTATTAAAACTTCACCCCGCTTTAGCTCCTGTAAAGGCTGCTGTATTGCCTCTTACAAAGAAACTTAATGAGCAGGCTATGGAACTTTACAATAAACTTGTAGACGAACTTGGTTGTAATATTGATTATGATGTTCAAGGATCCATTGGAAAGAGATACAGAAGGTATGATGAGATTGGAACACCTTATTGTATAACTTTTGACTTTGATAGTTTGGAGGATAACTCTGTTACTATTAGACATAGAGATTCTATGGAGCAGGAGAGAGTTAAAATTGAGGACCTTTCACATTTCCTTTATAAGGGTTTAAAGTTTTAATTTTATACTACTTATTAAACACTTTTTATTCCTTTATTTGAAGCAAAAAGTGTCTACGCTATAAAACTTAAGATTATTTTCTATCAAAAGCTTCCTAAATTGGGAGCTTTTGTATTTAGTTTAACCTGAGTTTGATATAAAGCTGATAGTCTGCCTCATTATAATAGTTAAAACTAAAAACACCCTATGATATTACATTATGGTAGCTAAACCTTTTGTTATTTTCGTCTTACTTTTTATGGCAATCTCGTAAACTTTATCTTACAAATTTGAAAATCTTTTTTTCAGTAGATACTAAGTTCCCGTTTTTGTTTCTTTTTTAGAAAAAATATGAAATTCTAAATCTTGCTTTTTAGGATGTTTATTGTTATCTTCCTAGATTCCAGACTTAGGCGTTTGGTTGAGAAATAAAAGGGGTGAATTAATGTTTGAAGATTTAAGTACAAGGCTTGAAGGGGTTTTTAAAAGAATCAAGGGGCAACACAGGATTACTGAAAGTAATGTAAAGGATTCTTTGAGAGAGGTTAGAGTAGCTCTTTTAGAAGCTGATGTTAACTTTAAGGTTGTAAAAAGCTTTATAAAAAAGGTTAAAGAGAAAGCTCTTGGATCAGAAGTTCTTCAAAAAGTTTCTCCCGGTCAACAGATAGTTAAGATTATTCATGATGAACTTGTTGAAGTTTTAGGTGGTGAAGTTGCTGAAATTAAATTTAAGCCTAAGGGTAGAACAATAGTTATGATGGCGGGACTTCAGGGTTCCGGTAAGACTACCCATGCTGCTAAAATTGCAAACTTAGTTAGAAAAAAATTTAAAAAGAAACCACTCTTAATTGCAGCTGATATTTACAGACCTGCTGCCATTGATCAACTACATACACTGGGAAAGCAACTTAGCATACCTGTTTACTCAAATGATTCAAAAGATGTAATGAATATTGCAAAACATGCTCTTGAGTTTGCAGATGAGAATAGATCAGATTTTCTAATCTTTGATACGGCAGGAAGGCTTCATATTGATGACGATATGATGAAAGAGCTCGAGAGGTTGAAGGAGTTTATAAATCCTGATGAGATCCTTTTTGTTGCTGATAGTATGATTGGTCAAGATGCTGTTACTACAGCTAAAGAGTTTCATGATAGATTGAATTTTGATGGTATCATTCTTACTAAAATGGATGGTGATGCCAGAGGTGGTGCTGCACTTTCCATTAAACAAGTAACAGGAAAACCTATAAAGTTTATAGGTATGGGTGAAAAGCTTGATCAAATTGAAATTTTCCATCCGGACAGATTAGCTCAAAGAATTTTGGGAATGGGTGATATCTTAACCTTGGTTGAAAAAGCTCAAGACAATATAGATGAGAAAGAGGCTGAAAGATTAGCAAAAAAACTTCAGAGAGAAGATTTTACATTTGAGGATTTTAAAGCTCAGATTAAACAAATTAAAAAGATGGGATCAATCAAATCAATACTTAAGCTAATGCCGGGTGTTGGTAACAAGGTTGATGGTTTAGATATAGATGAAAACGCTTTTGTAAAGATAGAAGCTATTATAAACTCTATGACCATAAGGGAGAGAAATAAGCCATCTATACTAAATGGATCTAGAAAGCTTAGAATTGCCAAAGGTTGTGGAAGATCTGTTCAAGAGATTAATCAGCTTTTAAAACAGTTTAATCAAATGAATCAAATGATGAGACAATTTAGAAAAATTGGTTTTGGTAAGATTGCTAAAGGTATGTTTGGCAATGGATCCAAAATGCCATTTTAAATCATAATGTTAAGAACGGAGCTATTTGTTTAGCTCTCAATGCGGTACTTTGGACTAGTCCCCAAGGTGCAGAGAAAGAAAAAACACTAGGAGGAAAAGTTGGTAAAACTTAGACTAACAAGAATGGGTAGAAAGAAAAGACCCTATTACAGAATCGTTGCTGTTGATTCAAGAAAAAGAAGAGACGGAGCTTACATTGAGAAGATTGGTACTTACAATCCTGTAGCTCACCAAGCTGAGTTTGAAACAGCTATTGATCACGAAAAAGCACTTAAATGGCTTATGGTAGGTGCTCAACCAACTGACACAGTGAAAAATATCTTTTCAAGACACGGAATCATGTTGAAATTTGATATGATGAAGAGAGTGAAAAGAGAGAAAGTAGACGGAAAGTGGAAAGCTGTTAAAGATGCTGACGGCAAGCCTGTAATGAAGTTTACTGCAGAAGAGATTGAAAAAGCTTTTAACGAGTGGGAATCTGTACAAGAAGCTAAGAGAGAAAGAATTGCTAAGAAAAAAGAGCAAAAGCTTTCTAAAAAGGCTAAGGCTAAATTAGCTGAAAAAGCTAACGAATCTAACGAGGAAAAAGCTGAGCAATGCTAGTTGATCCGGAAGATTTTATTTATGTAGGTATTCTTGGCAAAACCTATGGTAAAAAGGGTATGGTAAGTGTAACTCCTTTAACCTCTTTTCCTGAAAGATTTAAAAAAATGAAGAATCTTTTTTTAACTAAAGAGAGAGGTATTCCTAAAAGGGTTGTGGCGGATTACTTTGAATATATCAACGGAAAGATTGCATTAAAAATTGTAGGTGTTGATTCTATTGATGATGCTGAAGCGTACAATGGTTATAGAATTACTATCCATAAAGATGAGAAAATGGAACTACCCGAAGATTTTTATTATATAGATGATCTTATTGGTTGTGAGATTATTGAAGATGATAAAAGTTTAGGAAAGGTTATCTCGGTAGATGAGATGGGTCCTAATGACCTTTATGTTGTTAAGTATAATGATAGAGAGTTTTATATTCCTGCAATAAAAGAGTTTGTTAAAGAGATTGATACTGAGAATAAGAAAATATTTGTAAAGCTTATTCCGGGAATATTGCCCAATGATGAAGATTGATATAATTTCGGCAGTACCTCAACTACTTGATAGTGTATTGTTCAACTCAATCTTACAGAGGGGAATAGAAAAAGAGCTAATTGAAATATCTGTTCACAATTTGAGAGACTGGACTGTTGATAGAAATAGGGTTATTGATGATAATCTCTATGGTGGAGGTCCGGGAATGCTACTTAAAGTAGATATTCTTGTAAAGGCCATTAAATCTTTAAGAAGAGATGGCAGCTTGGTTGTTCTCACATCTCCTAGAGGAAGGATCTTGAATCAGCCTTTGGTAAGAGATTTAAGTAATTACTCTCATATTGTTATTGTTTGTGGTCACTATAAAGGTGTAGATGAGCGGGTTAGAGATTATATAGATATGGAGATCTCAGTTGGTGATTATGTCCTAACGGGTGGAGAGATTCCTGCTGCTATAATCTGTGATTCTGTGCTTAGATTAGTGCCGGGGGTTATGTCTGATATTAATTCGGCAAACTCCGATTCTTTTGAGAATATTTTATTAGATTGTGCCCATTATACCAGACCTTTGGAGTTTGAAGGTAAAGTTGTTCCTGAGGTGTTGAGAAGTGGGAATCATAAACTTATAGATGAGTGGAGATTAAACAGTTCAATAGATATTACAAAAGAGAACAGACCGGATATTTTTGATAAGTATCTGCAATCTCAAAAAAAGTTTAAATAAAATTATCAAATAAGGAGCTATGTGTCATGAATAAGGTTGATACTTATACGACCGAACAGGTTAGAGACGACATACCTCATTTTCACGCTGGTGATACACTAAATGTTCACTTAAAAGTTGTTGAAGGTGCAAAAGAAAGAATTCAGGTGTTTTCTGGTGTTGTAATCCAGATTAAAGGTAGTGGTGTTTCAAAAACTTTTACTGTAAGAAAAATTTCTAACGGTATTGGTGTAGAGAGAATTTTCCCTTTAAACTCTCCAAGAATTGAAAAGATTGAAAGAGTGAGAGAGGGTAGAGTGAGAAGAGCGAGAATCTTCTACCTTAGAAATCTTAGAGGTAAAGCTGCAAGAATTAAAGAGATTAGAAGATAATCCTATTTTTCTATGCTATCATTTGAAAAGGGGGGATTCCCCCTTTTTCGTTTTATTTATAAACTTACCATTTTCTATCATCTACTTTTACAAATTTACCATTTATATCCTTTTCTACTTTATACTTTATTTAAAGCCTTTTGTGAGGTTTCTAATCATAATTGTTTTTATTGAATAACCTCTCTTAATATATGGTTGTTTGCACTTTTTGGAAAGTTATTCACATATTAATAGAGTTTAATAAAAGTAAAAAAAAATCTTTTCTTGTGTATAAGTTGTTAAAAGATTTTCTATCTTTTTCATATTTCATAAGTAAAATATTTTAAAGATTTTAAAATATCTGTAAATACTGAAGTTCTTTTAATAATCTACTCTTATTGTTCTTTTTTTTCTTCGCTATATTATAAAATAAATATAATATAATGGTATAATTTGCTTTTTCTGAAATCTTTTTTTTATTTTTTTTGTTTACTTTTCTATTTTTTTTACTTACGGGATAAATGTGTTTTAATAAAAAAATAGTATATGAAAATTATGAGTTATCTAGAATAGCAATATTACTACTTCTAGGATGGTTTTGTTGTTTATTCACACTTTATTCAAGTTTTCAATATTTTTTTGAAGATTTTTCCTATCTTTTTCCTATTCTACTTTTTATTTAATTACTTCGTTTTCAAATGGCATATATCAAATAGCTTTGTAGTTTATATGGGAGAAAGAAACAGTGGGAACAGAATTTAGTTTAGTTGTCTCTTTGTGATCTATAGTTAAGGTGATTTTTTATCATTTAAATAAACATAATAAGTTACTACCTTCAAATTTACTTTTTCATAACTTTATTGGTGCTTATTACTTCATAAAAGTGGATATTATTTATTTTTACTGATAAATTAGATATATTGTATAATAAAAATATGTAGCAGTTACTTTTTTAAAGAGATCCTACTTGACAAGATTGCAACATTTACTTATATTCAACAACTTGTTAAAGGAGTGTAGGTAGGTTATGCTTGATATTTTTTTAGATAGACTTAATGAAGGTGAAAACGATTTACAATTCTCAAAAAGTGATATCCTTCCATCTATCCCTGAGGAGTTAAGCGTTAAAAATCTCACAGATTTTAACTACAAAGCTACAGTTCTTGGCAAGTATATCTATCTTGATGGAAAAGGTTCTGTAACCCTTCAGTTTGGTTGTGATAGATGTGCTGAAAATTTCAATCAAGAGATTGATCTTAATCACAAACTTACACTACACTATGGAGAGATTAGGGGAAAGGATAGAGATTACGAAGTTGAGATTATCGACTCAAATCAATCAATCTATGATTTAGCTCCACTCTTTATTGAAGAGTTGTTTTTGAATGTACCTATGATAAAATTGTGTATGAGTGAATGTAAGGGTCTTTGCAGTGAGTGTGGTGTTGACAAGAATAAGGTTGAGTGTGATTGTGATAATAAAAAGCCTATAGACCCAAGATGGGAAGGGTTGGCTGAACTTTCAAAAAAAATGAATTTTGATAAATAAATTAAACGGAGATTAAGATGGCAGTACCTAAGCGTAAAACATCTAAAGCAAAAGCAAAATCTAGAAAAACACACTGGAAGCTAACTGCTAAAAATAGTTCAGCTTGTCCTGAGTGTGGTGCAGCAAAACTACCTCATGTAGCTTGTTCTTCATGTGGTAAGTATAATGGTATTCAAATTCTTGATATTAAAGAGTAGATTGTTCTATATCAAAATTTGATACAAGTATTAACTGTTTATGGAGTTTATAGCTTTTGTTGTAAACTCCTTTTTACTTTTATTTTATCGTCAATTCCTGTGGTAAAACTTTTATATCTTTTATTGTTGAGATTACCCAAGCTTGTGAGTTGTAATATGAAAATAGCCGTTGATCTAATGGGAGGAGATAAAGCTCCCGAAGTAATAATTGAAGGTTGCTCTATTTTTCTAAATGGCGGAACTGATTCAAATCTTCATCTGGTTGGTTCAAAAATAGCCGTAGAAAAAGCAAAAAGCCTTTCTGTTTTAAAGGATTGTAGCTTTGATATATGTGAAGATTTTATCTCCATGAAAGAATCAATGCACTCTTTCTCCAAAAATAGAGATGAAACATCTATCAATAGAGCTATGAAGCTTCATAAATCAGGTGTTGTAGATGCTGTTTTCAGTGCCGGCAATTCCGGAGCAATTATCTATACGGCTATGGATATTTTAGGAAAACTGGATAGTTCTCTATCTCCTGCTCTATTAACATTGGTACCCAAAACAGATCTAAAATATCTTGTTCTTTTAGATATTGGAGGTTCCGGTAACAGGCTGGTTGAAAAAGATTATCTTCTTTATCTTGCAAAAAGCGGTTCCGATTTTTACAAATATTTTTTTGATTCTGATTCTCCAAAAGTTGGTTTGTTAAACATTGGAGAAGAAAGGTATAAGGGAACTCACGAACATACACTTGCTTTTAATGAACTTGAAAGTTCAAGTTTAAATTTCTCAGGAAATATTGAAGGGGATAAAATTTTTGATACTGATATTGATGTTCTTGTAACAGATGGATTTACAGGTAATATTATTTTGAAGCTTATGGAATCTTTTTACGATATTATGACTAAAAAATTTGATGATATTGGTGTCTCAAAACTGATAAGAAACAGTAACTATTATCCCAAAGATCTTAAGTATGAGAATATTGGAGGGGCTCTTCTTTTGGGTGTTGATGGAAATGTTACTATTGGTCATGGAAAATCTACTCCCAGAGCCATTGCTTCAGGTCTTGGCTTTGCTGAAAGATATTATAAAAAAACTTCTGTAGAAAAAAATTAGAATCTAGAGATCTACCCTGAAAAAAATCTGAATAATTGGTAATTTATTATTATCTTGTATATATTAATATCTGTTGAATACTATCTTGATAGACTTTTCTCATGTTTATGATTATATTTTATCTGGATAGTTTACCTAATTTATGAGGCTATAATGAAAACAATACTACTATTGCTGGTTATAAATGTAATACTCTTTTCTGCCCCGCCTAAGAGTTATAAAAGGGGATATGAGTTGTATGGTCAAAAAAAGTATGACCAATCAATAGAGATGTTTTCTAAACTTTTAGAAAAGTATCCTGAAAGTTTTTATGCGGGCAATGCTTACTATTGGATTGGAATGATAGATTTTGAAAGAGAAAACTATAATAGCTCTATTCTAAACTTTGAGAAAGTGTTAACTTGTAAAAATAAGTGGAAGTTTGCCGATGCTCTTTTAGGTATTGCTCATTGTTATGAACGAAAAAATGATAAAGATAAAGCTGATATACATTATAAAGAGATCTACTCTCTTTACAAAAAGAGTAAGAAGTTGGTTGGAGAAAATGTTTTAAAAATTGTTAAATCTAAGTTGGGTATACAGTGAAGAATCTACTTATAATTGAACAAAATCCCCAAAACTACTACCCTGTTTCACTTAATAGAAGGGTCTCTAAACTGTTTTCGGGTATGATGAGTTTTGAAGATAGGGTTAAACATATTTTTAGTGAGTTTAAAATCTTTCTGAACTTTAGAGAAAAGATTGATTTTTATGATGAGATAGATACAAGTTATTGTAATGAAGATATCTACTTTATCGAATCAACTATTAAAGATCTTGATTTCGTAAAGGAGAGTATTAGATCAATTCCTAAAGATAGGTCTAAAGTGTATAAGAATGGAGAAACTCTATTGTATGGTTTCATAAAAGCTTCTGATATTGAAAAATTTTACTCAAGAGATTTTTCCGATATTGAGTGTATTGAGTGCAATTTAGAATATTATAGATATCTTTGGGAAATTGTTAATGATAATCATAGTATAATTGAAAGAGATTTTTCTCTATTAAAGAGTCCTTTTAGAAATATTGAAGAGATTGATAATGTAACTTTGGTTAACAGAGAAAATATTTTTGTTAGAGGAGAGATTAAAATTAAAGCCGGATCAATTATAGATGGAAGTGAAGGTGTTGTTGTAATTGATGAAGGTTCTGAAATCTTACACAATTCTGTTGTTATAGGACCTGTATATATTGGACATTCCACAAAGATAAAAATAGGTTCTAAGATATATGAAAATTGTAGTTTTGGACCGGTTTGTAAAATTGGAGGAGAGGTTGAAGCTGTTATATTTCAAGGATATTCAAATAAACAGCATGATGGTTTCTTAGGACATGCTTACATTGGTTCTTGGTGTAACTTTGGAGCTGATACAAATAATTCCGATCTTAAAAATAACTATAGAAAAGTGAAAGTTGAGTTGAATGGTGAACTTATAGATACAGAATCTCAATTTGCAGGACTTTTCATGGGTGATCATACAAAAACAGGAATTAATACTATGTTTGATACTGGTACAGTTGTTGGTATGGGGTGTAATGTTTATGGTGAGGGTTTCCCTAAAAGAGTTATACCAAGTTTCAATTGGGGGGGGAAGAGTAAACTTATTAAGTACCCTGTAGACAGAATTATTGAAACTTCAAAAGTCGTTATGAGTAGGAGATCTTGCTCTTTAAGTAGTAAAGAGGAGGAGTATTACAGAGATATTTTTAGAGAAGGGGAAAGTAATGCTTGGTAAGAAATTTTATGCATTATCCATAATCTTTTTAATTTTAGCAATTGGATTGAGTTATAAATATGAAGAAATAGAAGCTGCTGAAACTGTTGACAATCATCTTCAATGGCTCCAAAAAATTGATAGAATCTATAGAATTGTAGACAAAGTTTATGTAGATGAGGTTGAATCAGATAAGCTTATGAAAGGTGCTGTTGATGGCTTTTTAAAGGAGCTTGACCCTCACTCATACTACATTACTCCAGAGAAGCAGAAGGAGGTAGATGAAGATTTTAACGGAGAGTTTGGTGGTATTGGTATTGAATTTGAGATAAAAGATAAATATTTAACTGTTGTTACACCAATACCGGGTACTCCATCAGATGCACTTGGGATTCAACCGGGGGATAAAATTGTAAAAATTGATGATGAGACTGCTTTTGATATTACAACTCAAGAGGTCTTTAAAAGATTAAAGGGTCCCATTGGTACAGAGGTTAAGATAGGTGTCAGCAGATCCGGTGTTGATAAAATTTTGGATTATGTAATTAAAAGAGCCGCAATTCCTGTTAGAAGTGTTGTAGCTAAATGTATGGTTGATGATATTACCGGTTTTGTAAAAATAAATAGATTTGCAATGAAAACAGCTCAAGAGTTAAGAGAATCTTTGGAATTTTTAAAATCTCAAGGTATGGAAAGGCTAATCCTTGATCTCAGGGGTAATCCGGGGGGATTGATGGATCAGGCTATAGAGGTTGTGGATATGTTTATTGGTGGGAATAAAAAAATTGTTTACACAAAGGGTCGATTATCTCAATTTGATGAGGAGTACTACTCAACAGATTCAAAAAATGATCTTACAGATATTCCTATTGTTATTCTGATTGATGCAGGTTCAGCCTCAGCTTCGGAGATTGTTTCAGGAGCTCTTCAAGATTATGATAGAGCTTATATAGTTGGAACAAAATCTTTTGGTAAAGGTCTTGTTCAGAGACCATTTCCTCTTGGAGATGGATCCGTTGTTAGAGTAACTATTGCAAGATACTATACTCCTACCGGAAGACTTATTCAAAGACCTTACGATAAGGGTGTTATGAGTTATTATCTTGACAGGTATAAAGATGAAGATTCCCTTTCGGAAAAGGAGAAGTTTAAGAGGGACTCTTTAAAGAAGGCTAATACATTTTATACTTTAAAAAGAAAGCGTATTGTTTATGGAGGAGGAGGTATAACCCCAGATTCTATAGTAACATATGATCCTACGCCAAACTTGGTTCAAGATCTAATCAGAAAATCTGTTTTAAATGAGCTGGCAATTGAGTTTTACCAATCTCATAAAAATAGTAATGAAAAATGGGTAAAAGATTTTAATACTTTTTTAAATGAGTTTGAGGTTACGGATGAGCTCATTGAATCTACTAAAGAGCATGCGGAAAAAAATAGAGTGTTCTTAGTTGAAGAGGTTACGGAAGATATGAGTAAAAATAAAAAGAAAATTTACTACACTTTCAAAGATTTTGAAGATGCGAAAGATATTATATCTCAAGATATTAAGGAGTTTATAGCTAAGCAATTGTTTAATGATATAACTCTTTATCCTACTGTAAGATTCAAAGAGGATAAACATGTTAAATATGCTTTTGATCTGTTTAATAAAGCTGAGGAGTTAATAGATTAAAATGATTGATAATGATAAAATAAAGGATCTTTTTATTATAAAATTTGAAGATCTTAAGTGGGAAAATGTAAAGTCTTCATCTATTGATAAAAAATCAATTATATTTGCTGATGATGAGAAATCGTATGCCGACCTTATTTCTGAAGTTTTGGAGGAAACAGGATTATATGATGTGTGTTCAGTTCAGAATGGTAAGAAAGCTTTAAATCATTATAAAAAATCTGGAGCTGATATTATAATAACTGATATTATAATGGATACAATGACAGGTGTTGAGTTTGCCAATAAGGTCTTAAAAAATAACAATAATCAAAAAATTAAATTTATTAGCGGTTGGGTTGGAGAAGATGTTTTAAAGGAAAAATTTTCTCAATTTTATGAAAAGGGTAATATCTCTTTCTTGAAGAAGCCTTTTTCTGTTAATCAATTACTAAGAGAAGTTTATCTTTCTTTAAATCCGGAGCTTAAAAATATTATTGTCAATACAATGGATAAAGAGAAACTTAAATCTTTAACCAAAGGTATGAAGTTTTGTGATGTAGTAGTTTTATACAACGGAATGAGAGAGCTATTGGTTGATCTTTCTGACAGGCTTTTAGATAAGTCTATAGATCAGAAATCTATGGACGATATTCTCTTCCCAATTAGGGACTTTACAAGTGAAAAAAGCTTTGGTAGTGGTAAGGATGAAAGCTTTAAAGATGAGGTTATAAAGTATATCTTAAAATTGTCAACAGATTTAAAATATGTATTTAATACAGCTGTTAACGAAGATCCTATTTAAAAAAAAATCCCGATTATTCGGGATTTTTTTTATACTTCGTAAGTATTTAGTCTATATAATCTAACCCTGATGTTTTTAGCCATTCCATAACATGTGCTACCAATTGATCATGATAAAATGTTATCCATTCCTCCTTTTTGCCAAGATATTTAAAAGCTAATCTTTCAAACTCGCTTTCATCTTTAAGTGAATTAAAATCCGCTTCCAGAGATTTTTTATCTTCTTCGCTACCCTCATGAGGATTTTTTTCTAAAAACAACTTGAAAATATTTTTGGATTGTTTCAAGGTAAGGGTCTCTATAGGCTCAAAATCATCTTGTTTTGTGAATCTTATTTGTTTAATAAGATCTTTTTCATTAAAGTCATCAGTATCTAGAGAATAGTTCTTTTCATAGTACATATCATCATCTTCTGCATCTGCACCCCACTCTTCAAGCACGGTATCTGCTTCTTCATACTCCTGCTCAACCTCATCAGCCACATTTTCATCAATGTGAACTATTTCTCCTGTCTCTCTGTTCAAATAGTATGTTATGTGAGGAGCTTTGTCTTGCATTGCTCTTATTATCTCTTCAATATCTATGTCAAGCATTGATATCTCCTTATATTCTTCATTTAAAATATGATAAGTTAGATATAGCTACTTCAATAGTTCTCAAATCCACATATATATAATAAAAAGTATAAGTGAATGTCAAAAAAAAATTAAGATTTTTTTATACAGCTAATTGTGGTTATTCTCTAAGCTTTTTAACTATTTAAATGATCACTTCCTTAATCTGGAGGAATATAAGTGTCTCTATTTTGTATGTCAACATTAAATAGTAATTTTTTTAAACGGCTTTTTGAAATAATTGTAATTTTTATATTGAGTTATAGAGCTATTATTCATATAATTATTGATTGAATAATATTAGAAATTTTAAGCTTAGTTATTTTTTACAGATATGTGTGAATTTAAGAGAGGTGGTTTAAATGGTTGGTAAAATATCTATCTTAATATTGGTTCTATCAAACATTCTTTTTGGATTTTTTGATATGTTTGATAGTAAAGATTCCTTAATGATTGAGGTAGATGAGATAGTTGGTGAAGTAAAAAGAAGACGGTTTGAATCTGATGTGGAGCCTTCAATCTTAAAATTTAAATCTTATAAGATTGTTAAAGATTCTATATATCTGTATTTAAGATTTGCCTATGGTTATAGAGGCGACTACTCAATAGAATCAATTACCGATCAATTTGGAACAAAACTTAAATTTAGACCGTTAAATAGTTTCTCAAAAGATGATTGGGTTGTATTAAAAAAGGGAAGCTTAAAAGAGATTCATATAAATGGAGTAGGACCTCTTGAAAAAAACTTTACACTCAAATACCCCATTAATGTCGAAACCTCTAAAGACTCTTTTGAAGATTTTATTAAGATCCTAAATCCCCAGTTTGCAGATGGAAATTTATTGCCTAAAAAGAATCGTTTTACTTTGGTTCTTAAAGTTATTGATAGTTGTGAACTATTTATTGATGGTGTTAAAGTTACTCCTATAGGTGATATTGTAACATTTGAGGTTGTTGACAAAAATTCTATTTTATTGGATATAAAGAGCGAAAACGGAATTTTTTCTAAGAAGATTATGATAAAGTAGGATCTTATTTTGGATATATCTATTGTAATATTGAACTATAATGTTAAGTTTTTTTTGGAAAACTGTCTAAGGAGTGTGATTAATTCATCTAAAGGTCTTAATTGTGAGATTATTGTTTCCGATAACAACTCTTCTGATGGAAGCAAGGAGTATATAACAGAGCGGTTTCCCGGTATTAGGTATATTTATAACAATGAAAATCTGGGATTTGCAAAAGGTAATAATATTGCTTTAAAAGAGGCTAAGGGGAAATATATACTTGTATTAAATCCCGATACTCTTTTAAAAGAGGATACTCTCAGAAAATGTTTTAACTATATGGAGGAGAGTAGTAGATACGATTTGGTGAGTTGTAAAGTTGTTACTCCCGATGGTAAAATTGATCCCAATTGTCATAGATCAACACCAACACCTTGGAACTCTCTAACACATATAACAAAGTTATCAAAACTTTTTAGAAATAAACTTTTTTCAAGTTACAATATGCTCTATGCCAATGATAACGAGATCTTTGATGTAGAGGTTGTTTCCGGTTCGTTTATGTTCTTTAGGAGAAAGATTTTAGAAAAAGGTATCTATATTCCCGATGAGTATTTTATGTATGGAGAAGATATAGATTTCTGCTTTCAAATTAGAAAAGAGGGGTTTAAAATAGGTTATCTTCCTATTACAGAGTGTATTCACTACAGAGGACAGAGTACGAAAAGTGTAAAGCTTTCAATGAGATCACATTTTTATAAATCTATGAATATTTTTATCCAAAAAAACTATTCAAAAAGATACTCTCTAATCTTTAAGTCAGCTCTTAATTTGGGCATTATAATAGCTTATCTTGTATCCTTATTATCAATATTTATCAAAAATTTTCTTCTTCCTATCTCTGATATTATTTCATATTTAGGAGGTCTTATTATAGGAACAACCTTGTATAATCCTATAGCTAGACTTCTTTTTAATACTGAAATAGGAGATAATGGAATATCAATTCAGAGATATTATTTAGTATCTATTATATATGTATCAACAATACTCCTTATCTCTTGGGGAAACGGAAATTACGGAAGATTTAAGTTCTCTTACAGAAGGTTGTTTGTATCTTTAGTCTTAATCTTTCTAGTTACAGTGTCAATAACATTTTTTCTCAAATCGTTTGCATTTTCAAGAATAGTACTTCTCATTATGATGGTAACTACAATTTTCTTTATGATATTATGGAGAGTTTTACTTCTTAAGAGAATAGAACTTTTTCATAAGAGAACAATGATAGTTGGTATTGATGATAACTCTATAGATCTTACAAAACATGAAAAGTTTATGAGAAATAAGGGGCTTTTCCTTTGTGGAATGATAGATGGAAGAGGGGAGTATTTAGGTAAGAGTATAGGGAAGTATCCAATTTACGGAAATGTGAAGAAAGTTGAAGAGATAATAGATCTTGAAAAGCTTGATCACCTTATTTTTTCTATAAAAACGATACCTCTTGATAGTATACTAAGTTTAAGAGATACCCTTTCAAAAAAGAGAGTTACTTTTAGTATTCTCATAAATAGAGATAATCCCCAAAATGGAGATTTTGAGTTTTTAGAGATCTCTACAAAAGAATATTTCTAACATGAAATAGTTATATCTTTTAATTTAGAGTAATATTTTGTATAGTAGTTTTGTGAAATTAGAAGATTATTTTTAGGAACTATGGTAATGAGATATTTTTTTATAATAATTTTCTTTCTCTTTGTTTCAACATTGGTTGGACACCCCCATGAGTATGTAGATGTTAAGTTAAATATTGGATTGGATAAATCAGGATTGAATAAAATCTTTGCAAAATGGATATTTGATGATATGACCAGCCAGATTATTATAGGTGATTATGATAAAAATAGTAACAATATTTTAGAGGATCTTGAGAAGGTAAATATCGAAAATGATAATTTTAAATCTTTAAAGGAGTACAATCTGTTTGCTTCTTTGGAGATGGATGGTAAAAAAATTGATACTAAGGAGTATTCAAACTTTGACTGTAGTGTTGAAAACTATAAAATAGTTTTTAGTTTTGATATTAATTTAGCTTCTTTAGAGAGTAAAATGTTTAATAATCTAAAGTTCTATTTTGGTGAAGATACTAATTATACTGCTTACTTTCTTAACATTGAAGATGTAACTATAAAAAATGAGAGCTTAAAAGAGGTTGATTGCTCATTGGAAAAAGTTCCCTTTGGATATACAATGTGTGATCAGCTCTCAATAACCTTTAAATAACTCTTTTTAATGTGGCAGAGTTTTAATTTAGGAAATTTTATGGAAATATTTAATAGTATCTTTTTTCAGCTTACTAAGTATCAGCAGGAACTAAATAGCATCATATCCAATAACATAAGAAATATTGATGATGATAAATCTCTTTTTTTTACTATAATTGTTTTGGGGCTGACTTTTTTTTACGGTGCTGTTCACGCCATTGGCCCAGGTCATGGAAAATCAATTGTTTCATCATATTTACTTTTAGGAAAACACAACTATAAAAAATCTTTAAAGCTTGGGTTTTTAATATCTTTTTTTCATACACTATCTGCTATTCTTGTTACGGTGATTATGTATTTTATTTTGGAAATGATTGTTTCCAGGTCTTTTCAGGAGCCTTATAACGTAATGGTAAAGGTTTCCGGGTTTTTTATTCTTGTCTCCGGATTCTATTTGATTTACGAGTTTTTTATAAAGAAAGAGGATAGTTGTGAAGGTTTAAATTTAAACAGAAAAGATTTCGCTATTGCTTTTTCAGGAGGTATAGTTCCATGTCCCGGAGTTATGAGTGTTCTCTTTTTTTCAATAATACTTAAGAAGATGTATATTGGTATTTTAGCGACTATATTTATGGGCTTAGGTATGGGGATTACAATCTCTATATTTGGTTTGCTAGCTATATATTTAAAGGGTAGATCAATATTTTTAAATAGTAGGATCTACCTTGTAATTAATATTTTGAGTATTACTTTTATTTTCTTTATAGGTATGTTTTTGATAACTTCTTAAGAGTTTTTATGGTTAAAAAATTTTATAATATTATTTTAATGGTTTTACAGAAATATTTTTATGTTTAACCATAGTTAAAATAAGAGTTTGGATTCTTGTAAATTATGTCTCACTATTACAGCTATAAAGATTATATGAAAACTAGATATGGAGAGCCCTTATACAGAGTTCCTGTTGACTTTAATTCCGGTTGTCCCAATAGAAGAGAGGATGGATCCGGAGGTTGTAGCTTTTGCTCCTTAAAGGGTAGCAGATCTGTCCAGACTTTAAGTGTAGACTCGGTTGAGGATCAGATAAGAGAAGGGATATCTTTTGTAAAGAGAAGATACGGAGCAAAAAAAATAATGCTCTATTTTCAAGCCTATACCTCATATTTTACTCCTAAGTGGCAAACTAAATATGAAGATCTTTTCAGAAGGTTTGAATTTGATGCTCTTTCCATAGGTACAAGACCTGATTGTTTAGATAACAGTGCAATTGATTATTTAGAAGGTTTATCCAAGAGATATGATCTTTTAATTGAGCTTGGAGTTCAAACTTCCAACAATAAAACTCTTGATCGAATCAACAGAGGTCATAGTTATGAGGATAGCAGAGAAGCTATAATCAACCTAAGTAATAGAAATATAGATGTGGCTATTCATCTTATACTTGGTCTTCCCAGAGAGAGTTTTGAAGATTATCTTCAAACAGTGAAGGATTATGCCAAATTGCCTATTTCGGGTATTAAGTTTCACAATCTACATATAGTAAAAAATAGCCAGCTTGCTATTGAGTATGAAGAGGATAGATTCCCTCTTCTGTATGAACATCAATATTGTGAGTATCTCTGTAATCTCATAAGATATATTCCTTCAAATATCCCCATTATGAGAATATCTACAGATAGTGAAGAGAGTGATCTTATTGCTCCTAAGTGGCATATGAAAAAGGATCAATTTAAAAACTATTTTGAGAGATCTCTTATTTTAAGTAACTATAGGCAAGGTGATCTTGCCAATAATAGGGGTGAGGCTCTTCCTAGTAGTGAAGGTTTTATACCCAATATTGAAGATTTGAAGAAAAATTATGATTTAAGTATTGATGTTTATGAAAATTTTATAAAACCGTCCAATCTTGAGAGTAGGATTGAAATTGGTGATCTAAAAATTTTAGATATAGGTTTTGGTGCCGGTTATAAAATCTTAGAAGCTATAGAACTGGTTAAAAACAGTAAAAATAGTTTATCTATTACAGCTTTGGAAAAGGATAGAAGGGTTGTTTTATCATCATCAAAATATATGGAGTATCCAAACCATAGTTTCAATAACTCTCTTCTTGAACTTTACAACAATAGTAGGTCTAAATATAAAGGAAGTGATATAAGTATCTATTTTGGTGATCTAAGATACTCATTAACAAAGCTAAACTGTGATTATGATATAGTTTTTTTAGACTCTTCATCTAAACCTAAAAACTTAGAGGCTCTTACGGTAGATTTTTTTAGAGAACTTAAGAATATTATTAAAGATAATAGTGTAGTAGTTACTATAGATTCATCTCTACCTGTTATAAATGGTTTTATTAAAGCCGGATTTTTTGTAGTTCAAATTTTTAATAGCTTTTTAAAAAAGAGAGGTGTTATAGCATATTTGGATAGGTCTAATATTTTGAGTAACCAATCTTTAGAGAATAAAAAGCAACTTTCTAAGAGGAGGGATTTGGAGTATAGAGACCCTTTTTTTATATGGAGCTCCAAAGAGATTTTAAGGGATAGAGAGGAGAGGTTGCTATAACTTTCTGAAAAAGATTATAATGCTCGCTTCTCAAAACTTTGACTTTTTATGGAACTTCTTTTGTAGCCAAAAGAGACAAAACCTCTTCTTCTTTTTTCAAAGCCTATAAAATATAAAATTTATCTGTAAATATTAAGGGGTGGACCAATGATCCACCCCCCCTACAATTTTAATTTTATAGTTACAGGTTTATCCTTGATGAGGATATTTAAAGTCTGTTGGAGCTATAAAGGTCTCTTTTATAGTTCTAGGGCTAACCCATCTAAGGAGGTTGAGCTTAGATCCTGCCTTATCATTTGTACCTGACGCTCTTGAACCTCCAAATGGTTGTTGTCCAACAACTGCACCGGAAGGTTTGTCGTTAATATAGAAGTTTCCGGCTGCATTTTCTAGTTTGTCAATAGCAAATCTAGCAGCTAATCTATCTTGTGCAATAATTGATCCTGTTAAACCATACTCAGATGTAGTATCACAAATATTTAAGGTTTCTTCAAACTTATCATCTTCATAAACATAAACAGTTAAAACAGGTCCAAATAGCTCAATTTCCATTGTTTCATAGTTTGGTGTTTTCGCCTCAATAACTGTAGGATCTATAAAGAATCCTTTGCTATCATCAAAGTTGCCACCAAATAAAATCTCTGCATCCTTAGACTCTTTTGCTCTTGTTATATAGCTGGTTATCTCATCGAAAGCTTTTTTATCAATAACGGCAGTCATAAAGCTTGAGAAATCTCTTACACAACCAACCTTAATCTCTTTTATCTGCTTAGCCATCAACTCTTTTACTTCACCCCATATAGATTTAGGGATATAAGCTCTTGATGCCGCAGAACACTTTTGTCCTTGATACTCAAAAGCACCTCTAACCATTGCTGTAGCCAAGATCTCTTTATTAGCTGATTTATGAGCAAAAATAAAATCTTTACCACCTGTTTCACCACAGATTCTAGGGTATGACTTATACTTGGCAATATTTTCACCAACAGTTTTCCACATCTGGTGAAACACACCTGTTGATCCCGTAAAATGGATACCTCCAAGATCTTCATGGTTCATTACTATATTTCCAACTTGAGATCCTCTTCCCGGAATAAAGTTTATTACTCCATCAGGGAATCCCGCCTCTTTAAATACTTGCATTAGATAGTAACCTGAAACAACAGCTGTTGATGCCGGTTTCCAAACAGCAGTATTTCCCATAATAGCAGGAGCTGTAGGAAGATTTCCCGCAATAGCTGTAAAGTTAAAAGGAGTTACTGCAAATATAAAACCTTCAAGAGGTCTGTAATCAACTCTGTTGAAACAACCAGGAGATGATATAGGTTGCTCTCTGTATATATCTTCCATATACTCAACATTAAATCTTAAGAAATCACATATCTCACAAGCTGAATCAATCTCTGCTTGAATGGATGTTTTACCTTGATTTAACATAGTTGCCGCATTTAGTATATATCTATACTTTTTACTTATAAGTTCAGCTGCTTTAAGTGCAATACTTGCTCTATCTTCTACGGGAAGTTTTGCCCACTCTTTTTTGGCTTCCATTGCTGCATCAATTGCCATTAATATCTCTTTTTCACCTGCTTGGTGATATGTAGCCAAAACATGACCATGTTCAGTAGGCATAACAGCTTTTTCTGTATTACCTGTAAAAATCTCTTTTCCTCCAATAATTAGAGGTATCTCAATTTCTTGATTATACTGTTTATCTAACTCTTTTTGTAAAAGCTCTCTTTCCGGTGTACCCGGAGCGTATGAAAATACAGGTTCGTTTACAGCTTTTGGATAGCTAAATATTGCGTTTGCCATCTTTTCCCCTTTCGTGATTTTTTTCTTTTGTATATCTATATATAGAATATAAACGGAAATGTCAAACTTATAGTTTTATAATAATGATAATTTTAATTATCAAAATATATTTCTTATATTTAAATAAAATTTATTATGTGCTTTATTTGTTTATATTTTTCTTTATTGTTTTATGTAAGAAATCATGGTTATAAAGTAAGGTCGTTATTTTTAGCCCGCATATTTCATGAGACTTTAAAATTCCTATAATTTTTCAAAAATTATTGCTCAATAATAAAACGATCTGATATTTCTCCAAAAAATACTATG
>PDON01000037.1 GCA_002742935.1 Candidatus Cloacimonadota bacterium
AAGTTTATTCCTTCTGATGTATCAGTATCAACTATCAATCTGCTAGGGTCTAATGCTCAAGCCGTATATGAAGAGTACTTAATAAAGCGATATGATTACTATTTTAGTGAGATAGACACAGTTTTTACAGCTACAATCCACTCTGATACGGTTCTAAGAATTAATGACAGATTTCTCTATAGAGAAAGGGAGTTTGAGATATTTGAGATTGAGAAGCTAACAGAAACCAAGAGTAAAATAAGTGCTTACAGCTTTGGAAAGTACAGTTTTGAGAATCTAGCAGTAGTGTTTTCAGATCTAGATCTTACATTTTCCTGGTATCAAGATTTAGGTGCAAATATCACTATTAAGCTGTACAAAGAGAAGGGGTTACAGCTTCATGCCAAAACCATTGCCGGAGATTTTCGGAAAGGTAATAATAGTGTGCTATTCGCACTATCTGAAGGTGAAACACCTCTTTATGTAGATATATATTATACAGAGTTCCCACAGTTCACAGCAAGATATAGCTTCTCCTCAACTTCACAGGAGTTGTTTAGCAATCTTCATGGTTTTGCAAATATGGGTGGTAGTGTAGTATGTGAGTGGATACAAGGGTATCCTGCACAGGTTAAGATTGTAGTAGAAGGAAAAGATGATTATGGAAATATAACAACAAGAGTTGCATCTGGAAGTTTTAATACCGGTGGATGCTGGCAAACATTTATTATTAATGAGTTTTTTCACTCAGCTACAAAATTTACACTAATCTCAATATTAAACCCTGAAATAAGAGAGGAGTTTGTTTTTGTTTAGTCATTTAGGAAAATATGAAACAGGGTGTTTTATTATTCAAGATGGTAACATTATTTACGAGAATATCAAAGACTCTCTAGCCGAATATGAGTTTAAAGATCAAGTGGTAAGCTTTAGAACAGAGTTTAAGAATATTTATACTCGGTTTAGGGCAACTATCACTCTATATGAAACAGATCTTACGCATCTTGATGGCAAGATAGTAAAGTTTACTCCATTTAGAGATAATCCCTTTTTTAGCTTTGATGTTATTGTTGCATCAAAAACAATTGAAGCAGAGAGAGAGGTTGACGATTATTATGAGTTAACCCTAGAGAGTGTAATGCCTATTAAGTATTTCTATCTGTTTAAGCTTGATAGATCATCTATTACAACACCACTACAAGATAGATTTGCTCCATTTCTATTATACTTTAACCTTCCTGTAGATCCAGGCTCATTAGGGAGTGTTGTGTTAATAGATAATGATACTAATACAGTAGAGTTGGGTTTTGCAGTAGTATCAAATCTTGTAACTATTGTTCATCCTCCTTTAGAAAGTGGAAATAAATATACTCTGTATGTTCAAGGGTTGGTAAGTGAGACAGGATCTCCTCAGAGTGAGCAATATATCATAGAGTTTTCAGTAGTAGATAATTCAACTACTTCAGTATCCATATTATCACCAACAACGATTGATGTTTTTTCCGTAGAAAATGCGAAAATAGAATCAAAGGTTATCGCAAACCTAAAAAGCAATGCTGCAGCGTTAATAAGCTCAGGAGTTAATACCAAACTAGAAAGCAATCTAGAGGTTGAGCCAATAAGCTCAGGGGTGGATATTAGTGTTTTATTATTATAGCCAAAGGAGAAATAATGAGATCAATAAGGATTCAATTCACACAAAATATGGACTCAAAAACCATTAATACACAAAATATAAGATTATGGGATTATGGGTTTGTTAGCGAACCATTGCCTAATGCAATACCTGTTGGAGGAAAGCATTCAATAGTAAAGATTTCAGGTTCAATCTATCATTTCAACACAAATGCAAGCTTTTACCCCAATCGTCGCTATGGGCTCTCATTTTCTTCAGCAATCAAAGACGATTTAGGGCTTTCAATTTTACAACAAACTAAAACATGGAGTGTGCCAAATGCTTAGAATATTTGATGAGAATAACAGCTTTACTTTTGAGAAATATACAGTATCCGGAACCTTTGGAGAGGATTTTAAGAAGTATAGTGCGGTAAGTGGAAGACTATACTTTGAAAAAGAAACAACTCCGGCAATAATGATAGTAGAATTATACAAGATTGCTACTGCACAAATAGTTGTAGTCAAGAGTATGACAGATATTAATATAGATTATGATACTCATAGTTATACTGCAAAGTTAGTGTCATCATCGAGCAAAGAAAATTCATTAAGTTTAGCTTTTCATATTACTACACCACCAGTAAGAACAAAGATAGAGAATTTCACAATAGCAGAGATCCCTATGCAGATAGTTAGTTTAGGGGAGGAGTTTGAGCCTATACATCTCAACGACTATGTACAGAATGAGAATCTCCTCTGGAGCTGTATAGCAGATAATCTGGAGGTTTCTATCGACAAAAACAATATTGCTACTATAACCCAAAAAGATCTTTACTACGGAACTGAAACTGTTAAGTTTACTGCGGTCAGTAAAAATGGAGTTTCTAATACTATTGATGTTAAGTTTGTAATTCAAGAGTTTTCACCTCCAATGCCAGATGTCTGGCTGAAGATGAATGAAGTAGATGGAGTGGTAGCACAGGATAGTAGTGGAAACGGATATAATGGTGTAAATAGTAATATCTCTACTAATAATACTATAGAAGATAGGGTTGGTTATTATTTTGATAATAGTTTTGTTACTGTTGAAAATTTCTCAGCTTCTGGGGAGATCTCTATTTCAATGTGGATTAGACTGCAGGAAACGGGTCAAAAGCAGATGCTAATCCAAAAAGAAAAAGTATTTGCATTGAGAGTTGATGCACAGGGTAAGATTTGTTGGTTTGACGACTCAAAATGGGATCATGCTTTCTTTGGCTATCAAGATGTGGGAATAGTGTTTGATCGCTGGCATTTTCTTACAATAACAAAAGACTCTGAACTCAAAGTGTATCTCGATGGAGAGTTGAAATATAGTAAACAATTCCCAGATTCTATTGCTGATGGGAAGAGTTATCCTGTTTTGATAGGAAAATATTATTTCCCCGCATTACCTCTTTTTTTTAGGGGTTACATGTCAGATCTCAAAATCCATAAAAAAGTATTGAGTTCTGGAGAAATTAAAACCTATCTTAGTTCTAGCATGCCTATACTTGACACAACAATATGTACAAAACTTTACTCAATAGCTCCCTTCTCAACAACTACAAACATAGTATTTGACCTAGCTGAAGAGTCAAAAGTAAGCTTGAATATCTATACTCAATCTGGTCAGCTTGTAAAAAACATCTTCAATGGTAAGCTCGTACAAGGAACACATAACTATGAGTGGGATGCTAAAGATAGAGCAGGTATAATAGTCTCTAATGGTAGTTATATTTGTAGGTTAACAACAAGTGCAGGTTACTCTCAAGATATTACTCTAACTAAACAATAGGAGATATTATGGAATTATTTATAAAATCTCTTGGAAACTTACCAAGTAACACAAGTTCAGAGTTAATTACTAAGCATTTGGAAGTAGGAGAAAATAAAGCCATAGAGCTTCTAAAAGATAAAGCATCAAGATTAAAGATTAGTCAAGAGGGAAGGTATAAAGAGCTAGTAGTCAATCTAGCTCTTACAACTCTTTTGCCAGCTGTCAATATGGTTTATGAAGCTGAGATGCCATCTTTAGAGATCTCTGGAAGTGAAAGAAGATTTTTTACCCCTAAGCAAACTTTAGATTTGGTGGCTATGTATGAAAAAAGGGCGATGGAAATTGTTAAGTTTATGACAAAGAGGGCAAGGTTTAGATTGATTGGAGGGTTGGATAATGGCTAAAATAATAAAATCAAAGGTCATAAAAGCTCGTAAAACTATTACTAATGAGACAGGAGTAGATTCTGTAGACGGAATCTATCAAAAACATGATCCTAGAACAGCAATCAATCTTGTTTTGAGTAATCTGTATGCAAAAAGATGCTCTGATGATATTGTTCGTACTGCTTTTGGTAGGGGTTACTCTGGAAACCTCCCTGAAGGGTTTAGTGATGCTATTGATAGGTGTTCTAAAGAGTTTGTTAGGTGTGGGAATGGTTATTTGGAGCTTGTTTTGTATGATGGGGTAGTTAAAGAGGTTTACCATGTTTCTGCTACCACGATGAGGATTAAGAAGGTGGTAGATGGGGTTAAAATATTTTATCAAACCACTAAAGAGGGGTTTTTTTATAGAGAGCTTAATAGAGAAGCTATAGAGAGGTCTAAGGATATTGGTAGGGTTAGTTTGATTGTTCATTTTACCAATTACGAGGACGATCCTTATTATGGTACTCCTCAGTGGATTGCTTCAAAGGAGAAGCTGAAGCAAACCAGTTATGCTGATGAGTTTATTAGTAGTTTTTATGAGAACGATGCTATTCCTGCAGGGGCTTTGCTTACTAAGGGTGCAGAGCTTGATAGTGATGGAGAGGATGCTTTGGGTGATGTTTTGAATAGGAGTAATAGAGGGGCTAGAAATAGAAGAAACCTACTTCATATTCATATGGACGAGGATTCGGATATGCAGTATATAACATTTAATGATAATATTGTAGATGCTCCTTTTCTAGCTCTAAATAGAGATAATAAGGTGGATATTTGTGCCGCTTTTCATGTTCCTCCGAAAAGAGTGGGCTTGGAAACTGCTGGCAGAATTGGGGATTCTTCTGATTATGAAAAACAGCTTAATGGGTATTATGAAGATGTTATAGTGCCACTTCAAGAGAAGTTTGAGGGACAGCTAAAGTTAATCTTTCCGGACCTTAGGTTTAATAGGCCTAATATAAAGAGTATTGAGAAATCGCAACTTATAAAAGCCCTAAAGGATTTTAGAGAGGATTTGTTGGATGCTGAATAGAGAAGAGAGAGGAAGGATAATCGCAGGCTTAAAAAATATAGATTGCAGGGCATATCAGAAGCAATTTATTCAAGATAAATCACGAAGAAGAATAGTTTTAAAATCAAGACAGATAGGCTTTTCTTTTATTTGTGCCTTAGAGGCTTTGGTTGAAGCCTTAGAGAAGGGTAGAAGTCAATTATTCGCTTCAGCGTCTGATAGACAGTCTAGAATTATGATCAAGTATGTGAGGATGTTCTTAACGAAATACTTTGACATTGCTCCATTAAGAGCAAGCGACGAAACAGTAGTGCTTGCCAATGGTGCAGAACTTATTGCTCTTCCTAAAAACTACTACACAGTACAGGGGTTTAATGGCTCTCTCTATTTTGATGAATTTGCATGGAATAGAGATGCCAAAAAGATTTGGCAAGTTTTAGTACCTTCTACCTCTGAAGTGAGGGGTAGGATTACAGTTCTTTCTACTCCATATGCAAAAAGAGGTAAATTTTACGACTTATGGACTGATGAGGATACTAAATATAGTAAATATGAAATAGATATTTATAAAGCTATTGAACTTGGAAAGCCTATTGGGGGGTGTGGTACTGTCGAGGAATATATCCAGGAATTGAAAGATGACTTGAAAGACCCTGAGTTCTTTCCTTCCGCCTATGAGTGTAAGTTTATAGATGATAAGGATAGTTATATTCCTTTGTCATTAATAGAGAAAGTACAAAAGTTAGATCCCGATGAGCTTTATAATCAAGAGATATGGCTAGGCATAGATATTGGTCGTTTGCATGATGCTACAGAGATTACTGCTGTAGGAGAAAATGAAAATGGAATAAAAGAGGTTAAATTTATTATATCGCTTTATAAAGAGACTTTTGCTGTACAGAGAAAAACAATTAGCGACCTCTTTAAAAAATACAATGTAGTCAAATGTTATATAGATAGGTCTGGTCTAGGGATTAATATTTATGAGGATCTTCAAGCTAAGTTTAGAAATAGAGTTATTGGGATTCATTTCACGCAAAAAAACAAAGAGCAGATGGCGAAAAATTTAAAAAGACACATTGAGGAAAAAAGCATTTTACTTTTAAAAGATAGAGAAGCTGCTCTTCACTATTCAGCTATAAAAAGAATTGCTACACAATCAGGTTTTAAATATGACTGTGAAAGAAGTAAAGAGGTAAAGCATGCTGATAAATTTTGGAGCCTTGCTTTAGCTCTAAGACCTTTTTCAAAGTTTAAAAAGAAAATGAAGACAAGGAGGTATAGTAGATGATGTAGTTTGTGTTTTCGCATTTTTTGTGGGAATTGTTTTTTTTAATTTATTAGGAGTGCTATTGAAGGAAATTAATAAAGTCTATAATGAGGACTGTTTAGAGGGAATGAGGAAGATTGATACTGGTATTGTTGATATGATACTTACGGATCTTCCTTACGGTGTTACTGCGTTAAATGGGATAATGTAATCCCATTAGAAGAGATGTGGAAGCAGTTTAAGAGAGTTATAAAGCCTAATGGTGCTATTGTTTTGACTGCTTGCCAACCATTTACTACAAAGCTTATTTCAAGCAATTATAAGATGTTTAAATACTGCTGGGTGTGGATTAAACCTCAAGGGGTTGATCCGTTGATGGCTAAAAAGAGACCTATGAATAACATTGAGGATATTTGTGTATTTGCTTCGGGGCAGACTGTGTATAATCCTCAGTATGAGAAGGGCAAGCCTTATATCTCAAAGAGTAGAGCTAGATTTAATAAGATCACTGGTAAAAACGAAGGTAGTAGGGTTACTGTTAATAGTGGGTTTAGATATCCTAAGAGATCTTTAATGTTTAATAGAGAGACTGGGTTGCATCCAACTTAGAAGCCTGTTAGGTTGTTTAAGTATCTTATTAGAACTTATACGAATGAGGGGGATCTGGTACTCGATGCTTGTATGGGGTCTGGAACTACTGCGGTTGCCGCAATAGGTGAGAAAAGAAACTATATAGGTTTTGAGAGTGATTTGGAGATATATAATAGGTGTATGGATCGGCTAGAGTTCTATAAGTAGTTTTTCGCAAAATTCACGGGAAATCTAAAGGTGTATTGACAATAGTTAACAATGTCTTATTTTTCTGTTCCCGCAAAAAATGCGAAAAAATTTCGCATTTTTTGCGGGAAGGGTAATGTGTAGAAGATCCTAAAGCAACACTTCAAACGCTGAAAAGAAAAATCTAATCTCATTAATAGCATTCTCTTCAGAATCTGAAGCATGAACACCGTTTGCTTCAATATTTGTTCCTACAGCCTCTCTAATGGTTCCATCATCAGCTTTAGCAGGATCTGTATTTCCAACCAGTTTTCTAAGGTCTTCTACACAATTCTCTTTCTCAACACAAATTGCTACAATCTTACCGGAAGTCATAAACTTAACCAGATCTCCAAAGAATGGTCTCTCTTTATGTATTGCATAAAACTTTTTAGCAATATCTTCTGTTAAGTTAAGTTGTTTAAGAGCTACAATATCAAATCCACCTTCTTCAATCATTGAAATAATTTTTCCGGCTTTTTTATTTTTGAAAGCCAATGGCTTAATTAGTAGCAAACTTTTGTTTTTCATAAATGACCTCAATTTTAATTTATTTTAAACATTTGGGAATATTAGAAATTTTATTTATAAATCATATTAGTTCTATCATAAAAGAAAATATTCTTATTTTTTTAAAAAATTGGAAATTTATCCCTCTTTATAATCCTTTTTTATAAAGTAATGGCAGATGAAGAACTCTTTTAAAAAAAAAATTACTTGCACTATGTTTCAAATAGGATTAATATCAAAGTCTATTAATTGTAGGTAAATTGCTAAGAATGAAAATTCTGAAAAGCGGGGTTATTTGATGAGTAAAGAAAGAAAAATACTACTGTTAAAAGCAAAAAATGCTAAAGCAGAGTTGGGTGGCGGAGAAAAAGCTATTCAAAAACAGCACGAAAGAGGGAAATTAACTGCGAGAGAGCGTATAGATCTCCTTCTTGATGAGAACAGTTTTGAGGAACTGGACAGATTAAAAATGCATAAATGCTATGATTTTGGCATGGAGAAAAAACATGTTTATGGTGATGGTGTTGTAACAGGATACGGAACAGTTAATGGGAGACTTGTTTTTGTATATTCATTTGATTTTACCGTATTTGGAGGCTCTCTTTCAAAAACAGTATCAGAGAAGGTTTGTAAAGTTCTTGATATGGCGGTAAAGGTTGGAGCTCCTGTTGTAGGTATTAATGATTCGGGTGGAGCTAGAATTCAAGAGGGTGTTGATGCACTTGCAGGCTATTCGGATATCTTCTTAAAGAATGTGCTATATTCCGGTGTTATACCTCAGATTAGTGCTATTGTAGGTCCTTGTGCCGGTGGTGCCGTTTACTCCCCTGCGTTAACAGATTTTATATTTATGGTGAGAAAAACAGCCTACATGTTCCTAACTGGTCCAAAGGTTGTTAAAACTGTTACTAATGAGGATGTTACTTCAGATCAGCTTGGAGGAGCTGATGTTCATGGAGTTAGAAGTGGTGTAACCCACTTTACCTATGATGATGAAGAGAGCTTGTTTGCCGGAATAAGAGATCTTATCTCATACTTCCCACAAAACAATGCAGAAGATCCTGAATTGGAAGAACCAACTGATGATCCTTTGAGAGCTGAAGAGTCTCTAAACTATATCATACCTGAAAACCCAAACAAACCCTATGATATAAAAGATGTTATTATTGGTACAACCGATAATGGTAAGTTTGTTGAAGTTCAAGAGAACTATGCTAAAAACATTGTAGTTGGGTTTGCAAGATACAACGGTATGAGCGTTGGAATTGTAGCCAACCAGCCAAATGTTATGGCAGGAGTGTTGGATAACAACTCATCAAATAAGGCTGCGAGATTTGTAAGGTTCTGTGATGCTTTTAATATCCCTATTATAACTTTTGAAGATGTTCCGGGATTTATGCCGGGTACTGCTCAAGAGTATGGTGGAATTATAAAGAATGGTGCTAAGCTATTGTATGCTTTTGCTGAAGCTACGGTTCCAAAGATAACCATTATAACAAGAAAAGCCTATGGTGGAGCTTACTGTGTAATGAGTTCAAAGCATTTAAGAGGTGATATGGTATATACATGGCCAACAGCAGAAGTTGCGGTTATGGGTGCTCAAGGTGCAAGTGAGATTGTATTTGCAAGAGAGATTAAAGCATCTGAAAATCCAAAAGAGAAGCTTCAAGAGAAGATTGAGGATTATAAAGAGAAATTTGAGAATCCATATTTGGCTGCAGCTAGAGGTTATATTGATGAAGTAATTGAGCCAAAAATCACAAGATTTAAGATTATTAAAGCTCTTAAAATGCTAGAAGGTAAAAGGGATAGTAATCCTTCTAAAAAACATGGAAACATACCGTTATAAGGAGTTATTATGTCTGGAATAGAAAACTTAGTAGCAGAAAATGGCGGTATTATATCTTTTACCGGTATGTTTGTTGTTTTCTCCGGGTTGGTATTAATTGCTATAGCAATAGTAATTTTTAACAGATTTTTTGCCCGAGATTCCCACAAAGCTAAGGTGTCTGGTGAAAAACATGTAAATATCTATGAAGAGATGAAGAGACAAAGTATAGCTACTGTTCCTGAAGAGGAGCTTGTTGCTATTACCGTAGCTATTGAAATTTATAAGAGGTTGTACGGATTTGAACTTTCATCAACATTAACCTTTGACAGATCAAAAAATGTTGGGCAACCGAAACTAAAAAACATCTATGGTCATAGAAACTTATAAAGAGGATTTTATGAAAAAAATTGTTCTTGAAATAAATGGAAAAGAGTACACTGTTGAGATTGATAGAGTTGGTCAGTTTGATGCAGATTTAAAAGTAAATCACAGGTCATACCATGTAGGACTGAAAGATCTTGGTCATGATAAGAAAGTTGAGGTTGTTAGACCTGTTTCTACTTCTAGCGATCAAGCACCTGCAGTAAAAACACCTAAAACTTCTCGTCCATCTACAGGAGATGGAAAAGAGGTTACAGCTCCACTTCCGGGTTTGATTTTAAGTATTAATGTTAAGCCGGGTGATAAGGTTAAAAATGGTCAAGTTCTCCTAATTATGGAAGCAATGAAAATGGAAAATGAGGTTGTTGCTGAAGCTGATGGAGTTGTTAAGGAGATTAAAGTAAAAACTCAGGAATCGGTTATAGAGGGAGATACCCTTTTAACCCTAGAATAGGGAGTTCTTTTCTATGGAAATAATGTTTGATGTATTAAAAAATACAGGTTTTGCAAGCTTTACCTCCATTGATAACCTAATAATGATTATCATAGGTTGTATAGCTTTATACCTGGCTATTGTGAAGAAGTATGAGCCACTTCTTTTATTACCCATTGGTTTTGGTGTTATTGCGGGAAATATGCCATATCCCGATGGATTGCCCATTGGTGTATATGATACAGCGGAAGCATTAGGCTCTACCCAAAGTTCTGTTTTTAGCTATATTTACGCAGGTGTAACCAATGGTTTATTCCCTCCGTTAATCTTCCTTGGAATTGGAACTTTAACAGATTTCTCAGCTCTTATCTCCAGCCCTAAGTCACTTCTTTTAGGTGCAGCTGCTCAATTTGGTATCTTTGGTACTTTCCTCGGTGCACTTATGTTGGGATTCTCCGGTCAAGAGAGTGCAGCTATTGGAATCATTGGTGGTGCTGATGGTCCAACATCTATCTTTATCGCTTCAATGCTTGCTCCGGAACTTCTAGGTCCAATTGCTATTGCAGCTTACTCATATATGGCATTAGTACCGGTTATACAACCTCCTTTTATGAAGATTTTGACAACGGAAAAGGAGAAAAAGATAAGGATGAAGGCTCCAAGAAGGGTAACAAAAACCGAGAAGATAATCTTCCCGATTATGGCCTTTATTTTAGCTGGTTTAATTGCTCCGGGATCTATTACTCTTGTGGGTATGCTTATGCTTGGAAATCTATTAAAAGAGTCCGGTGTAACTGATAGATTGGCTAAATCTGCCGGTAATGCACTTCTTGATTCCGCTACAATATTGTTATCGTTTGCTGTTGGAGCTTCAACTCAAGCAGATAAGTTCCTAACATTAAAGTCGCTTCAAATCTTTGGTTTAGGTCTTGCTTCATTCTGTGTAGCAACTGTATCGGGATTATTGTTTGCTAAATTTATGAACCTATTCTTAAAAGATAAGATCAATCCTCTAATTGGTGCAGCAGGTGTTTCTGCTGTTCCTGATTCTGCAAGGGTTGTTCATCACTTTGGACTCCATTATGATAAGAAGAACAATCTTCTAATGCATGCTATGGCTCCAAATGTTTCCGGTGTTATTGGTTCTGCAATTGCAGCAGGTGTATTTATCTCACACTATACTACCGGATAGATCTTTTAGTTGTGTATTTATAAATAAAAAAGCAGGATTTAAATAAATCCTGCTTTTTTATTTAATCTTATAAAATTCTAAACCCTTTTCTAAACCCTATTTTATCATAATTTTTTTGGTTATATCATTTTTAGGATTATAACTATTCTTAATAATCATAGTCATATACCTCAACTTTTAAACTATTATTATCAATTAAAAATATAAGATTATTTGATAAGTATAGATTTGATTGAGTATCAGAATCTTCAAATTTATTTAGTATGTCAATACTGAGATTACTATAATTTAGGGTGTCCTTAAAACATAATAGTCTCATTTTCTCTTTATGAGAATTTGTTGACTCTACTACCCATAAATTTTCCTTTTTATCTATCCACATACCCATGATTGAATTTTTATAAAACTCTGGTAAAGAGACCTTCTTTTTTTTATTTTTTATCTCTAGGTTTATATTTTTAGCAGCTTTTATCTCTTCTTCATCCATTTTAGCTCTAATATGCCCTTTTTTATAGTTTTTGATAACTAATCCATTTTCATCAAAAGCTTTAATTTGGAAAATTTCATCACTGATTATTGCCGCATATATTTTTTTGTTATAAACTTGATAAATTGGAAATAGATCTTTGAGATTAAGTGATGGATTATCTTTATTAAATTGAACCTCTTTTTCTAATAGGGTTTTTATGGTTTCATAATCTTTATTGAAAATATTTAACTCACTAACAAAAAAAGTTTTTTTATCCTTAACTTTAATATTTAATAAAACTCCAACGAAATTACCATTAGATAGAGCTTTTAGAGACTGAGGAGCCCTATTTCCTGCTTTTTTTCTTTCAATAAAATTTCCATCAAGATCAAATGAGTGAATAAAGCCGGTTTGAGTTTCAGTTATATAAATTTCTTCTTTGCCAATACATAGATCGAAATATCCATCAAATTCTCCGGGTCCATTTCCTTGTTTTCCAAAAGCAGTAATAAAATTTCCATCTATACTAAACTTCTTTATAGAGTAATTTTTTTTATCAGCAATATAAATATTCCTATTAGAATCTAAACCAAGAGAACTTATTTCTGAAAAAAATAGTTTATCATCTATATTTTTTGAAGAGATCTCTAAAATTTTATTTGGATTTATCATTATAGAGTTTTGATCTTTTTCAGTACAAGAAAAAAGAAAAAAGAGTATAATACCACATAATAGAATCCTGTAAATACTACTTAACATAAAAACCTCCAAATTAATTTTTCTACTTTTTCTTGAAACTTCCAAAACTCTAGCCCTAAAATCCTCTTATCAAAAGAATCAACGAGTTCAGATATTTGATTTTTATCGTTTTTATGGAAATCTTTGTTTTTTACTAGTTCCAGGGATCTTTTTATTAAATGCTTTATTAAAACACCAAGATTCTGATCCCATAACTTTAACTTTCTTAAATATAGTTTGATAGTCATATTACAATTGCTTATTAATAGTATAGTTGTAAAAAAAATATGCTGCAAGTTTTTTGTAAAAAAATAAAAATTTCTAACAAAAAATAATAAGTCTTAATCTTATCTATTGCACCCTTTACATATTTTGTAATTTGATCAGTATACAAAAGAGATATATCGGACTACCGATAAGCTTCGTATTACTGAGTTATCGATTTTATCACCTTATAAATCTTTATAATGATCCAAATTTCAGCCTTATTTGATATGAAATAAAAATCTAATAATTATTATACTTGATTTTATACATTATAATCGCCTAATTGTATAGTTACTATTTGTAGGAAACTAACAAAAAATAGATTAGCCAAATGTTGAAAATTATGCGGGGTTACAATTGGATAAGCTTTTTGAAAAATTTGAAAGAACAACGGATAAATCTCTGTGGAGAGTTGAAGTTGAAAAGGATCTCAAGGGGAAACCACTTGAAAAGCTGTTCTGGAGAACATACGAGGGTTTTACTTTAGAGAACTATTACAAGGGAGAGGATATAAAGGGTATTGATCACTTAGGAACTCTTCCGGGTAAAGCTCCATATCTAAGGGGCTCAAAAACCATTGATCAAAAAAATGATTGGTCTATTTGCCAAGAGATCTCAAACTCTAATGTTGATGAAGCTAATAGCTATATAAAGAGAGCTCTCAATATTGGGGTTGAATCAATAACTCTTAGATTTGATGATAGAATTAAGAGTGGAATGTTAAAATCTTCCAATACTGCAACAGGAATAAACTTTAGAGGATATGAGGATTTCAAAAAAATATTTGATGGAGTCTATGTTGAAGCTGTTGGTATAAATTTTAATAGTGGAAAGATGAGTAAAGAGATTTTCTCTTTCTATAAAAGATTGTTGGAAGAGAGAAACCTTCCTCTTTCTGAAATTAAAGGTTCTATAGATAATGAACCTATAAGAGAGCTCGCTTTTATTGGAGAGTTTTCAAACCTTGATGAAAGAGTAGATGAAACAGCTGAAATTATAAATGAACTTAAAGAGAACCCTAACTTTAAAGCTATAAATATCTGTCTCAATAAATATCATGAGTCAGGAGCAAACTCTTCTCAAGAGATAGCTATAGCACTTGCTACTTTTGTTGAATATGCTAAGAGATTAGAGGGTAAGGTTGAGTTAGAGGATTTATTAAACAGCTTAAAATTCACCTTCTCAACAGGTCAGTACTATTTGATGGAAGTTGCTAAATACAGAGCTTTCAGATACCTTTTTAATAAGGTTGTTAAGGAGCTGGGAGTATCTGAAGAACTGGGTAAAACTTATATACATGCTCAAACTTCTAAGTTTACCATGAGCAAGTTTGATCCTAATGTTAATATGCTTAGAGGTACAACTCAGGCAATGTCTTCCGTTATTGGTGGTGTTGATGAGTTAACTGTTCTACCTTTTGATATTGTTACAAATGAACCTAAAGAGTTCTCATACAGAATTGCTAAAAATATTCAACTTATGATGAAGGAGGAGTGCCATTTTGATACTATTGTGGATCCTGCCGGAGGTTCATACTTTATTGAAAAAACTACAGCGAAACTTATTGAGGAATCTTGGAAAACATTTATCTCTATTCAGGATAATGGTGGAATAGTCAAATCTATTTTAGATGGAACTATTAAAAATGATATTTTAGCTGTTAAGGCAAAGAGAGAAAAAAATCTTTCCGGAAGAAGAGATATCTATGTAGGAACAAATCAGTATCCTAATATTTTAGAAATTCTACCTGAAAAAGAGGAGATAACTTTTTCATACAACGATGAAGATGAGATTGTTAAGAGTTCCAAAAGATACCATACTGAAAGTTCCGATAACACTCTAAAACCTTACAGAGCGACAGAGCTGTTTGAGAATATAAGGATAAGAACTGAAGAGAATACAAAGAAAACAGGAAAGAGGATTACTGTATTTTTAGCTACTCTTGGTAATCTTACCATGAGAAAAGCAAGAGCCACATTCTCTATGGGATTCTTAGGATCGGCAGGTTTTGATATTATTGATAACAATGGTTTTAAATCTGTAGAAGATGCTTTTGAAAACTTTAAAAAGAGTGGTGCTGAAATTATTGTAATCTGTAGCTCGGATGATGAGTATAAAGAGATTGCCCCTGAATTAACTAAAATGACAAAAGATGATAATAAAGAAAATATTGTTATTTTAGCAGGTTACCCTAAAGATCTTATTGAAGAGTTAGAGAAGGCAGGAGTTGATCACTTTATACATATTAAAGCAAATGCAAAAGATGTGTTAACAAAGATACAGGATCAACTATTTAAGTAAGATCTTGTGTTTATCATCTTAGAAAAGCTTTTAACAACAATAATTCAGTACGGAAAGATTATGAAGATAGATTTTAAAAATATTGATATAAAAAATGAGATCAAAAATGATTTTGGTTTCGATTCTTCTGTTTTTGATGAAAAATGGATTACAAATGAGCAGATCAGTGTAGATCCTTTCTACACATCTGAATCTTTAGAAGGGTATGAGCATCTTAGTTTTGATCCGGGAGTACCACCTTTCCCAAGAGGACCATTCTCCTCCATGTATGCTATTAGACCTTGGACTGTAAGACAGTATGCAGGTTTCTCAACCGCTGAGGAATCAAATGCTTTCTACAGAAGAAATCTTGCCGCAGGTCAAAAGGGCCTCTCTGTAGCATTTGATCTCGCTACCCACAGGGGTTACGATTCAGATCACCCAAGGGTAAGGGGTGATGTTGGTAAAGCCGGTGTTGCTATTGACTCTATTGAGGATATGAAGATCCTTTTTGATCAGATACCTTTGGATAAGATGAGTGTTTCCATGACAATGAACGGTGCTGTTCTTCCGGTTATGGCTTTTTATATAGCAGCAGCTGAGGAGCAGGGTGTTTCTATGGATAAACTATCCGGTACAATTCAGAATGATATCTTAAAAGAGTTTATGGTTAGAAACACATATATCTATCCACCAAAACCCTCAATGAAAATCATCTCGGATATATTTGAGTTTACCTCTCAAAATATGCCTAAATTCAACTCCATCAGTATAAGTGGATACCACATGCAAGAAGCCGGTGCGACTGCTGATATTGAGCTTGCTTACACCTTAGCAGATGGTTTAGAGTATTTAAGAGCCGGAGTTGGTGCCGGATTAAATATTGATGCTTTTGCTCCAAGACTTTCATTTTTTTGGGCCATTGGTATGAACCACTTTATGGAGATTGCTAAGATGAGAGCCGGTAGAATGTTGTGGGCAAAGATTGTTAAGCAGTTTGACCCTAAGAGTTCAAAATCTATGAGGCTTAAAACCCATAGTCAAACATCCGGTTGGAGTTTAACAGAGCAGGATCCTTTCAACAATGTAGCAAGAACTTGTATTGAAGCTATGGGAGCGGCTCTAGGCCATACTCAATCACTACACACAAATGCTCTTGATGAGGCTATTGCACTTCCAACAGATTTCTCTGCAAGAATTGCAAGGAATACTCAGTTATACTTACAAGATGAGACAGAGATATGTAAGGCTGTTGATCCTTGGGGTGGATCTTACTATGTTGAAAAGCTTACAACTGAACTTGTTAATAAGGCTTGGAAACATATTCAAGAGGTTGAGAAACTTGGAGGAATGGCCAAGGCGATTGATACAGGTCTTCCAAAACTTAGAATTGAGGAAGCGGCTTCCAGAAGGCAGGCCAAGATTGATTCAAGAAAAGAGCAGATTATTGGAGTAAACAGTTACAGGCTTGAAAAAGAGGATCCTTTAGATGTTCTTGAGGTTGATAATACCGCAGTTAGAGAGAGTCAGATCAAGAGACTTGAGGAGCTTAAAAGCAATAGGGATAACGAAAAAGTAAAAGTTGCCCTTGATAAGATTACAGAGATTGCAAAATCCGGTAAAGGTAATCTGCTTGCAGCAGCTGTTGAGGCAGCTAAACTAAGAGCTTCATTGGGAGAAATCTCCGATGCTTGTGAGGTTATCTTTGGAAGACATAAGGCTGTTATTAAATCGGTTTCAGGTGTTTACTCATCTATAGCAGGAGAGGATAAAGATTTTATCAAAGCTAAGAAAATGGCAGATGAGTTTGCTAAACTAGATGGTAGAAGACCTAGAATAATGATTGCTAAAATGGGTCAAGATGGTCATGATAGAGGTGCAAAGGTTGTTGCAACGGGATATGCAGACATTGGTTTTGATGTTGATATAGGACCACTATTCCAAACTCCTGAAGAGGCAGCAAAACAGGCCGTTGAGAATGATGTCCATGTTGTTGGAGTTTCATCTCTTGCTGCAGGTCATAAAACTTTGGTTCCTCAAGTAATTGAGGAGTTAAAGAAACTTGGAAGAGAGGATATTATGGTTATTGTTGGCGGAGTAATTCCTGCACAAGATTATGATTTCCTATTCAAAGCAGGTGCAATGGCTGTATTTGGACCGGGAACCGTTATTTCAAAAGCAGCACAAGAGATGCTTGAGATTTTAATAGAATCTGTTAAGAATGATTAGATCTTTAATAAAAAAGTCCCAAGAAATTGGGACTTTTTTATTAAAGAATCATCTGTTTATTGTACTATAACAACAATCTCTAGTTTCTTTATCAATTCATCAATATATTTCAAATAATAATAGTTGGCATGGAGCATAAAAAAACCTTTTTTTTACTTTTCCTCTTTTTTATAGTTGTATTCCTAGTTTTGTTTGTTTATGTTAGAAAAGTTTATTTATGAATACTGTTTGTAAAAACAGTATTCTCAGTAGAATCTGGATAATTTTTATCTTTAATAATTAGAAAGGGTGAGAAAATGGAAAAGTTGATTGTTATTATCATTGTCCTGCTCTCCTCATTACCACTGATGGGTAAAACAAAAAAGGTTGTTTTTGCTTCTGCTAATTATGCACCTTATTACTACCTAAATGAGGACAATGAGATTACAGGATCTGCTGTTGCTGTGACAAAAAAGATGGCAGAACATATCAACTTGGATGTAGACTTTAAGATCTTTCCTTGGAAAGATTGTTTGTCTAAGGTTGAGAGTGGAGAAATTGAAGGTATTTTGACAACCTTTAAGGTTGAAGAGAGAGAAAGATTTCTATTTTTCCCTAGGTTTGGAACTGCTTTGGAAGAGTTTGGTGTTTTCACTTCTCCCAATTATAAAGGAGAAAAAATTGTTGAAATAAAATCTCTCGAAGGGTTGAAGGTTGGATTTATTAATAACTATATCTATCCCCAAGAACTTTTGGATTATGCTGAATATGACAAAGTTTACGGAAATACTCAAGAGGATCTAATGCAATTATTAGCTATGGGGAAAATTGATGTGATGATTGGGGATGTTAAGTCGGGAAACTTTTATCTCAAGAAACTTGAAAATGGTGAAAAATGTAACTTGATGCCTCTTGTTTTCTCTATCAAGCCATCTTATTTAGCAATTTCAAAGAAGACTGAAAATTCAAAAGAGCTTTATGAAAGGATAAATAAGGAACTTACTAGAATGAAGTTGAGTGGAGAAATTTACCAAATTCAAAGTACTTTTGAAAAGGAATTAGATAAGTAAGTACATCTTCAAAACATTGCTTTATTACAAGTTATGGGGTTTTGAAATGGACTATTAAAATATAGGCTTAGGTACTTCATAGTAGCTTTGTAAATTTTTCAGTTAAAATATTAAGGTTTAGGAGGTTAAATGGAAAAAAGAGTAGTCTATCTAGTGTTACTTTTGTTATCTCTAACTTTTCTAATTACAGGGTGTAATTCTGAGGTTAGGAAGAAGGAAGTAGGTACCAAATCTAAAATTCTTAGCAAAAAATATTTTGTTTGTGATAATACAAAAGAGGCTAAGAAGGTTATTGATAGCGAAAAAGAGGGTTTGCTCTTTATGACTTTTTCAGATCCGACGGATAAGAAAAGCTTTGAGATGCAGAATAAAATTTATCTGGATGTTGAAAAAGAGTTACAAAAAAAGGGTTGGGATGCCACTATTTCTTTGGTTAACTACGCTAAAGATGAAGAAATTGAGAAAAAATTTATGCTTCGAAGACTCCCACAAACTGTCGTAATAAGAAAGGGTATTCCTGTAAGCTCTATTTTTGGTATTTTACCTTCCAAGGATCTTATGGAAATTATTGAAATTTCTATGATTGGTTTTGAATAAGGATTTATGCTAAAGTTGTTTAATTGTAATTTAATCAGGCTATGAGGAAATTTTATGAATTTTAAGAAGTTCTTGTCGTTGTTTTTGGTGTTGGGTACTATAATATTCTTTACGAGTTGTAGTAGTGTGTTTAAGAAAGATGTGGATATGGCTTTAGATAGTAATGCCAGTAACTCTGTAATTTTTGTTTCATTGAACTATCCACCATATTACTATCTCGATTCTCAAAAACAGGTTAAAGGTCGCTGTGTTGCTATTGTTAAAAGAGTTTGTGAAAGATTAAATCTAAAACCTGTCTTTAAACTTTTACCATGGAAAGAGTGTTTAGAAAGAGGTGAAAAAGGTATGGTTGATGGTGTTCTTTGCTTATCTAAAACTAGGATGAGGGAATATTATTACCACTATCCTAGGGCTAATCTCGATTTTGCTGAGTATACTATTTTTCAAAATTCTATTAATACCGGGAGTATTACTTCTCTAAGTGATTTAAAAGGAAAGAAGGTTGGGGTAATTGATGGAATTGCATATCCGGAAGATTTTGTAAACTACGAAGACTGTGAGAAAGTTTTGCTTAGCAGTCCTACCGAAGCAATGAGAATGCTTGCTACCGGTAAAATTGATTGTACTATTGAAATTTTAGATGTTGGAAGTAAAATTTTAGAATATTTGAGAGAATCTGATCCAAACCTAGATATTGACGATGTTAAGCCAACATCTCTTGTATTTAGAATTGATCCTATTTATATAGGAATCCCTAAAGAAGCAATAAATTCAGAAGAGTTATTCAGAAAAATAGATAGAGAGTTGTTAAGAATGCAACACTCCGGAGAAATTTTTAGAATTTTATCTGAATTTGAGGAAGAGGGCTAGAGTTATTTAATTTGAGTTCGATATAAAAAAGTATTTTTATATCGAACTCTCTACTTATGATTTTCTAAACAAGATAACTCTTATTCATTTTTGTAATTATATCTCATTATTAAATTAAAAAATAGATGATTTTTAATAATATCACAAAAAAAAATCAATCTGTAACTCCTTCTTCAACTTACTACTATAAACCATAGATTTTTTATTTTCAAATTACCTGTTACTTTAAGCAACGGGGTGTGGAAAAAATCAATTTTTTGTACTACTCATTTATCGAAAGTCTGGAAACTCTGCTCCTAAAAGTAGATAAAAAGATTGCTTTATCTCCATATTTGGATAGCAAATCTTATAAGTATGGATAATTTCTGTTTTATCTATATCTAAATATAGGAATATTTTATCTTATACAAAAAATGACAAATGAAAAAATAAGAGTATCGAATATAAAACTCGATACTCTAAATAGGATCTACTCAAGTAGTTATACACAATCTACAAGTTTTCCATGTCTGCATCATCAATCTCAGCATTATGATAAACATCTTGAACATCATCGCTATCTTCAAGCATATCAATCATCTTCATAAAAGATTTAACCTTATCGGAAGCAAGCTTTGTATAGTTATCAGGAAGCATTGTAAGTTCAGATGAAAGTACAGCTTCTCCAAATTTTTCAGACATAGCTTCAGAGATTGCTATATAATCTTCAAATGTTGTATATATTTCAAAATTATCATCTTCAGATTTAAAATCTTCAGCTCCAAGCTCTAATGAATACTCCATTACCTCCTCTTCATCAAGACCTTCGGCGTTAATGATGATAAGACCTCTTTTATGGAACATCCAACCTACCGATCCGTTCTCACCAAGATTTCCCCCATTTTTAGCAAAAGCATGTCTCACTTCAGATACGGTTCTTACTTTATTATCTGTCATAGCTTCAACAAAAACAGCAATACCACCCGGTCCGTATCCTTCGTAACTTATCTCTTCGTAGTTTACGCCTTCAAGCTCTCCGGCACCCTTTTTTCTAGCCTTCTCAATATTATCATTAGGCATATTTGCAGCTTTAGCCTTTTGGATAGCTACCTTCAATCTGGGATTTGCGTCCTCTTCTCCACCACCTAATCTTGCAGCAACAGTAATCTCTTTAATAAGTTTTGTAAAAACCTTTCCCCTTGCTGCATCAGTTTTAGCCTTTTTTCTCTTAATAGTCGCCCATTTGGAATGACCTGACATATATACTCCTTTATATAAAGATTTATAATAAATTACTAATTTAAATACAAAATGTAGTAAAAATCAGTATGGAATAAGTAAATATAATAAAAAATTTTACAAAGAAAAAATTTACCCTTCCATAAATTATAATAGCAAACAAAAAAACAACTCTTAACTTTCTTAAAGTAGGGTATACAGAAAAAGTACAAAGCTTTAAAGTTATGTTAAAACAGATCCAAAGGAGCAGAGCTAAACTCTTTGTTTTATGACTTTTTTCTCCTAAGAAAGATTTTTATAATCTATCTTTCCACTGCCTAAAATTGGAATCTCATTAACTTTAACAACTTTTTTTACGGTGTGAAGCGGAGTTAATCCACTCTCAATAATGACTTTATTTACCTCTTCCCTTTCAAGATCAAGAGTTGTATAAAGCACTATTTTAACATCATCATCACCAGTAGAACTTAATGCTAAAACAGGAAGTTCGCTATTATCATTAAACTTTGATAAAAGTATATTCTCAACCATTACAAGAGAAATCATCTCACCACCAATCTTAACAAATCTCTTCTTTCTTCCTAAAAATCTAAAAATTTCACCGTCATAACTTACTATATCTCCGGTATTGTACCATAATTTGTTATTATAATAAACAAAAGGTGATTCTTCATTTCCCTCATACCCCTCAAAAACAGATTCTCCTCTAACTAGAAGGATACCCTCATCCTCTCTAAGATCACCGGTATCAGGATCAATGAGAAGAAAATCAAATGAAGGTAGAATTTCCCCTATAGAACCCCTATGTGGATTTGAAGGTCGATTTAAGGATACGACAGGGGAACACTCTGTAATACCATACCCTTCCAAGATTCTACTATTCTGCTCTTCAAGTTGATCGTATATATAATCAGGACACTTTTCTGCTCCGGTAATAACAAGTTTAACATCTTTAAAAATATTCTTTCTTCCTGAAAGGAGAAGATTTTTTATAAATGTAGGAGTAGTAAAATAGTGAGTAATCTTATACCTTTTAAGATGATCTGCAATTATTCCACCTTCGTTGGGATTTACATAATAAGCAGTCTTAATACCATTTGAAACAGGCATAAAAACACCACAAGACAGTCCTAAAGAGTGAAATGGAGGAAGAACAGCAAGAAGAGAATCCTCATATATAAAATCTACAAACTTAAGGTATGATCTATAGTTACTGATAATATTTTTATGAGAAAGAGGAACAATCTTTGGAAGATTTTCAGATCCCGATGTAAAAAGAATTGCAGCTACTTTACCAATATTCTCTCTTCTTAGGCTCTTATATCTAAAAGTAGCATTAAACTTTGCTTTAATCTTTGAGAAAAGACCTATTTTTTTACCAATATCTTCAATATAAACAAAATTCACATTAACTCTACTATAATCATAACCTTGAGATTTAAGCTTTTGGATCATTTTTTTTGTTGTAACTATTGTTTTTACCTTAGATTTTTCAACACATTCTGAAAAAATTTTATCTCCTGTTGTCCAATTAAACATTACAGGTGTTTTTCCGGAAAAAAGAGTTGAATATAAAATAGAGGTAAAACCTACGGAAGCAGGAAGCATAATACCTATCCTATTACCGTTAAAAGATGAAATATGAGGTTTTAGGGCAAATATGGCTGTTGCTAAATCTCTGTATGTCTTAACACCCGAAATCTGATCTGCAACAATAATATTTCTACCTCTCTTAGAAAGTTGCTTTATAAAAGCATCGGTTAAATTTTCAGAGTCATCTATAACAATATTCCCCTTGCTTAAGCTCTCAAACCATCTCTGATCTATCTTTATTTTACCTGTTTTAGATACTTCGGAGAAACCTTTAGTGGCAAGCATTAAATCAGCAACCGTAATCAAACCTTCAGGATTATCAACAGTAACCCCATACTCCTTCTCAATCCATGATGTGATTTCAACAACAGATAAACTGTCAAGAAGAAGATCATTTCCTAATTTCATTTCAGGAGTAATATTTTCAATACCACTCAACTCAAAAATCTTGTTCTTGATTAAAGAAAAATCCCTTTCAGAGATAGATGAAATATCTTTTTGAACATTATCAATACTATTTTCAATAATAATTTTTGGAGATCTACCCTCCCAAGGGAAAAGTGGAACAACCCTATTTTCATCAATCTTTTTATTATAGAAATTTTCAAGATATTGATTAATATACCTTCTATTTCCGTTCTTAGGGAAGTTACTATCCGGCTCAAACTCTATTGTAATATCTCTTTTAGGAAGAAAAAATATTAGATTTAAAATTATTGCTGCAAAAAATTTCCAAAAATGTTTAAAAATTTGAGGATTATTATCATTAGCTCTTGAAAAAGAGCTCCCCCACAATCCATTTGTTCTAACCTTAACAATATTTACATTTGATACATTCTTAAGAATATATTCAACACTGGAGTTAGCTCTTAAATCTTCCCTATTGCTTCTAAATATTCTCCCTGAAGGATAAACAATCATATTCTTACCAATGTTTAAAGCATTTACAACCCTATCAAGAGATCTATAAGCCTGATCTTTATCTCTAGTTAAAATAACTTCATCAATTTTTATAGGATCAAAATGTTTTGTAAAAAAATTAACAAGAGGTTTGTTAACCTGTGCAGAATCTGAAAGAGGTGTTATTTTATACTTTAAATAGGTTAAAGAGAACAGGATTAAAGGATCTATTAAAGCAGGATGATTTGGAAGAAAAAGAAGAGATTTTTTATCCTCTATTTTATCCAAACCGACTATTTTAATTCTATATCTAAGCTTTAAAAGAAAAGATCCCAATAAAACAATAATTACCCTAATCATATATACCTCTAATTAAATAATAGTAATCTTTTATACCTAAACCTACACACCCTAATTAAAAGGGTGATAACTACAATAATAAATAAATACTTAATTTTATGCAAGAAAAAAGAGAAATATTATTCATCATATAGAAATCTAAAAATATATATTCTGAAGTTTTATAAAAATTAGAGTTTCTATAAACAGCTAAAATAAATTAAATCTTTCATCATAAAAAACTAAAGACAGCTGTGGGGTAGAGAAAATCTACCCCACAGAAAAAACAGAAATTTACCCGATTACTAGATAAAAAGCTTTTTAGCCGCCATTATAACATTTTTCTTTATCTCGTTAATATCGTATGAAAACCTTCCATACCAATGCATTACAATTGGCTGAAGAACTATACCCATAAGTACACCGCTAAAAATTTCAGGGTTTATATCTTTCGTAATATCTTTCCCAATAATACTGAAAAGAAGATCTGTAGGATTATCACTCTCTGTTAACCAATCTCTTTCCTTAAAGTTGTGCTGAGTTATGAGAATAAAAGCAAACTGACTTGGCTTCTCATCATAATAGCTGTAGAGATAATCTATTCCCTCTAAAACCTTTTCCTCTGTTGTTCCCTCACTGTTTAGAAAAATTTCTTTTAAACCTTGAGAAAAAGCGTTCAGTTCTCTTTCAAATAGCTTCCAAGCCATTTCATCTTTACTAACATAATGCCTATAAAGAGCACCTTCTGTAACATTCGCTCTTTTAGCAATATCTTTTATAACAGTTCCTGTTATACTTTTTTCAGCAAAAAGCTCTATTGCTGCATTTTCAATACTAACCAATTTTTTAACCGGTCTTGCCATTAGTTCCCCCTAATAATGTAAAGCCTTAATTTAAAAATTAAGTAATATTTACTTTTTAAACATAAAAAATGAAAGAAACACTCACCACAAAAGGTAAGAGATCTATCATCTATGCTAAGTAACTTTTTTAATTTATACTACATATATAGCTAAATAAAAAATAATCCTATTAATAAATAAATTCTAGCAAAAAAGCAAATAATAAAAAATATTTTTATAAAAAAAATGTTTAATCCTAAAATTTATAGGTTTTATAAATGATCTCAAAACATTCCTATCTCATGAAACAGATTTCTAAACTTTAACTATTAAGTAATAATATATTGAAATTCCATATCAAGCTCAGATTATTTTATAAAAGATCAGTTATTTCTTATTATTTTTTCACTAACACTATTTCCCAGATAAAATATCTTGGAATAGGTATCTTTAAATATTTGTCTACAGATGATAGTTTTACCTTTAATTTTTCCGGAAGTCTAAGTTTTTTTATTAAGAAATTTAGCAAAGAGTAACTTAACCTCTCTTTTCTGTTTAACTCTATTCTAAAACCCAGCTTTTCTGCAATATCAAATAGTTGTGATTCCTCTGTATACTCTCTTATGTGAGTAGGATCTAAAACAGATTCCCCTTTATCATTTTTATAAAAATACCAAGAAGGAGATTTTTTAAATACAGTTGTTAAATATACTGTTCCATTTCTACTTAAAATTCTATATATCTCTTTGAGCATCATCTCATCATCTACATGTTCAATAACTTGGGTTGTAGTTATAAAATCTATGGAACTATCAGAAAATTGAGGAATATTTGTTACATCAGCTTTAATAGGTGTAAAATTTATATTTATATCTTTAATATTTTTTAGCCTTATCTCTGAGAGATCAACTGCAAATACCTCTATATCTCTATCCTTAAAAATATTAAGTTTATTTATGGAATATAGGAATGCTCCACCACCACAACCTAGATCTGCATAACTTCTAAACTCTTTAGTTTTTAAAAGAGTAATTAAGGTTTTTGGTATTTCTACTCCAATAAGATGTTTATGCTTTTTTGCATACTCTTCAACATTCATCCACATATTCCTTTAATTGTGTTTTTAATGAAAATGAACCGAAGATAAGAACCCATAAAAAATTTATAGTTCTATCTAATAGAGATGCCACAACCCCTACTTCAAAATTTCCCATAGTTATATAAGTCAGAGATCCTAATAAACTTTCCTTAACCCCTATACCACCTGGTGTAAAATTAAAGAGAAAAGAGAAGTTTGATATAAGTCCAAAAAACAGTGCTTGATTGAAACTTATATCAATACCTAAAGAGAGAAATACAATATACAATCTTCCTGAAAAAATTAAAATCTGTAATAGAACATATAGTTTTAAGTAAAGAATTGAGACTAAATTTCTTTTCAACAGGCTATAAAACTCAAACAAGTTAAAAAAATTCAATCTATCCTTTTTTTTCAATACAAATAAAATAATTAGAAATATTGTAAGTATAAGAGATAAAACTATCCAAACAGTTGGAAGTTTAGATTTTAGATCTATGAAATATGATAGAAATATAGAGATATCATCAAATAATAGTAGATAAAAGGCAAGTAAAATGGCAGAAGATACTATTAAAAGATAGTTTAATAGTATCACTACACTATACTTTTTTATTCCTAATCCATGTTTTCTCCGTAAGAAATCACCTAGAAATATTAGATTTATCTTCAATGGTAGATAGTTTAAAAAATAGGATGCTACAGTATAGTAAAAATAGTTCTTAAAACTCTCTTTTACACCAAAAATTTTGAATCCCGTGTAAAAGTATAATGAACCAATAAAAAATCCTAAAATTGATAGAGTGGAAAGCCCTAAGAATTGTGGAACCGTAATATCTAGTAGGAGAGAAAAATCAAAATCTGACTTATAGATAAAAAAGGCTAATACAATAGATAGTGCAATATAGATAAATATCTTTTTCTTCATACAAATAGCCTATTGAAGATCTTTTTAAGGGTTCCAAGATAGAACAGAAATAACAATATAGGTAATTTTTTTATTAGGATGATAAAATCTTTTAAATTTTCTGCAAGATAGATTGAAACTATAATAAGCCCTAGAAGAGGAAATACTAATAAGCTCATTGGGTAAATTATAGACCCAATGAGTATAGTTAGATGAAGTAAAAGGTAGATAAGCGTGAAGAGATTTAAACCTTTTAGATAAAAATCAGCCCAAAGTTTTCCCCTGTGGTAAATCCAACCTTTTATATTACTTTTAACTCTCTGAATATAATCAACCCTTATATCTGTATGGCGAAGTATTTTGATATTATACTTGAATACCAGATTGTGAAAGAGGAGGGTATCATCACTTACACTTTTATTATCCGCCACCATTTCTGAGGGTTGAATCTTAAAAAAAAGATCCTTTTCTATAGCTACAAGGCCAAAACCCTTTGGTGCTCTTTTAAAATTATCTCTATCTATCCAAAGCTCTCTATTATAATCTCTTTGAGGGAAGTATGGACAATAATACTTTTTTCTTATTAGATAAAAAATTGTATCAAAATCAGATCTATACTTATCCTCACTAAGCTCTCCAACCATTAGAGGTAAGTAACCTATCTTCTTTATAATGTTTATTAGATCTCTATCCTTTACAATAATCCTGCTATCTATAAAGATTAGGTTATTGTAGCTTGCTCTCTTAGCACCCTCAACTCTGGAAGATATCCTTCCTCTGTTTTGGGGAAGAGTTACCTTTATAACCTTATCAAAAGAATCAATAATATCCGATGTTTTATCGGTAGAACCATCATCAACAACAATGATCTCAAAATTAGAAAATCTTAGAGAGGTTATAGCCTCTAAACATATTTTTAACGTCTCTTCTCCATTAAAAACAGGAACTATTATTGAATAACCTATCTTTTCCAATACTCCAACTCCTCATAATCTGTCAAGTCAACCTTTAGTGGAGTGATAGTTATTCTATTTTTTAAGATCTCAGAATCGTCATCAAATCTTTTAGGATCGACCTCTTTTTCAGGACCATCTGCCCAATAGAACTGTCTACCTAAATGCTCAATAAATCTATAATCACCATTAAAGTTACAAAGACCTTGATTGCAGTATGAGATATTATCAAAACTATAGCTTTCAAGATCAGGTATATTGATATTTAGAAGAGAGCCTCTTTCAACAATTGTTTCTATATGTTTATCCAGAAACTTTTTTATGAACTCTGCTGCTGTATCAAACTTTTCATCGGTATAGGAAAACAGAGAAACAGCAACACCGGCTTTCCCATAAAACTTGCCCTCAACTATAGCCGCTACAGTTCCGCTATAATGAACACTTATTCCATTGTTTGACCCTCTATTTATACCTGAAAGAACAAGATCTATCTCACCTTTGTATAGGTTTTGAAGAGCAAGTTTAACACAATCTGTAGGTGTGCCATTTAATTTAAACCCTTCACAACCACTCTTTGAAATTTTTTGAAGATGAAGAGGTATTTTGAGTGTTATCTTGTGAGAAAAACCGCTCTGTTCAGTTTCAGGAGCCACTAAATAGATGTCATACTCATCTTTAAGAACCTTGTATAAAGCTCGTATACCTTCAGCTGTGTAACCATCATCATTAGTTAATAGTATCTTAAATTTTCTCATTAACTCCTCACAATATCGCATGCTAGTCTTAGTGCTTCATAATGCTCTTTAACATCATGAACCCTAAATATGGAAGCTCCATTTAAAAATGAAATTACATTTGAGGAGATGGTTGCAGAAAGCCTCTTATCTACATCTAGATTAAGGATTTTTCCTATAAAACTTTTTCTGGATGTTCCTATCAAAAGGTTATAATCCTTGTAGATCTTAAGATCTTTTATAATTTCTAAATTCCCCTCAACACTCTTACCAAAACCTATTCCCGGATCTAAGATTATGGATTCCCTATCCACCCCTTCGGATAGAGCAAAATTATACCTCTCTTTTAGAAAGTTAAATACATCTGTAGAGATAGAACTGTACTCCGTATTTTTTTGCATATTTTGAGGATCTCCCTTCATGTGCATTATACATAAGGCAGCACCATATTTTGCCGTAATGGAAGCTATTTCGGGTGATCGACTTAATCCATAAATATCATTTATCATTGAAGCCCCGAGTTTAAGAGTCTCCTCAGCTACTTCACCCTTATATGTATCAATACTTACGCAACAACCAAAACTATCTATAACCCTTTCCGTAATACCTAAAACTCTATCCAACTCCTCATTGAGTGAAACGGGCATAGATCCTGGTCTTGAAGATTCTCCACCAATATCAATAATATCTGCACCATCATTTAACATTTTTTCAACATGTTTTAGTGCCGAATCCATATCTGTATATCTATTACCATCAGAGAAAGAATCAGGGGTAAGATTTAAGATCCCCATTATAGTAGGATTCTCTTTCTTAAAACTAAAATTTTTAATCTTTATCATTTTTTAATTGCTCCAAACACTTTCTAATACCTTTGGCTGCCTGTCTTCTATAGTATTGATTACCATAAGAGTGCCTCATTCTCTCTCTATAATGAAATATAGCTTTTTCAAAATCACCTTTTTCATAGTAGATCTTTCCCAGATAGAGGTGGGAATCCAAGCTATCTCCAAGAGCTATAGCTTTATTAAAAATATCTATTGCTTTATCTTTATCTAAATGATAAAGATTTGATCCATATTGAAAATAGTTTCTCCAATCCAAAGAATCCAGAATAACACTCTTTCTTGAAAGATCTACACTCTCCTTTTCATAACCATTCTGCATTCTACAAAAAGCCATAAAGTTGTATATATCACTTTTATTGTAGAATGATGAGTAGATATCAAATAATTGATAAGCTTTTGTATAGTTTACAAACTTTCTGTCTCTCATAAATTTAATAGCAAAAAGATAATAAAGATCAACTCTGGAGATATCTCTAGTTTCAAACTCCTTAGCGAGATCTCTGTGGGATGAGTATCCATACTTTTTCAATCTCTCTTTGGAATAGTTAAGAAGAATATATATTCTCTCATCTTTTTTAAGATTTCCAAGATATTTTTCAGAAGAATCAAACTCTCCTTTAAGAACCTTTACCAAACACTTTTCGAAACCATTATAATCCATTAAGAGAGTATCAAACTGTTCCAAATCAACACTATTTGAAATAAAAACACCGTAATCATAGGAAGATACAATCTGATCAAAAATTGAGAAAGGTGAACTATTTTTATAGGAAGGGTTTCTAAAATTTGTCATATACTCAATATTTAATGAATCATACTTATTAAAATTCATAAGAGTATCTCTTAAAGAGAGTTCTCTATAACTAATATTTCCGAATAGTTTTAATGAGTCTCTAAAGCTAAGATAATCTTTGGGGTAAATAGTTTCTTTTTCAGATTTATATAAACAATAAAACCTCTCCATGAAACTTGAGGGAGAGGTTTTATAAAGATTCTCTTGAGGTATAATAGTTTCCTTAAAATCTTCAGTACAAGAGATAAAGAGGATTATTACAACAATAAATCTCCACATCCTATTTTATAATCTTTTCTTTATGTTCAACAATAGAATCTACAACAAATTCAACTTTTGTAGGAACAGGGGATTTTGGATCACTTTTAAGAACATTAACAACAACAAAACGAGGGTTAACCTTAAACCCTTGTTTCACCAATCTAATGGTATGTTTACCGGTTACTACATCTTCTATTGTAGTTATCCTTCCTGTAGTTAAACTCACAAGTTCATCATCTAAAAAGATTTCAACACCTTTCTTATTGGCACTAATCTCAATATATCCCTTATTCTCAATAAGAAAAAATATTACAACAAGTGAAAGAGTAATAATAACAAATGAAACTAAAAAATACTTACTTAACAATCTTTTTTGATGAATAGCAGCATCTTCCATGTCATCTTCAAAATTTAAGTATCCATCTCTCTTTTTTAACTCCTCTTCACTTATCCACTCCTCTTCACCAATGCTATTAATAATCTTCTTATAGCCAGGTTTATCCCTAAAGAACTTATCCCTTTGGTCATAAAACAGCTCTTTTTTTATCATCTCATCTTCAAAAATTTGAGAACTCGTTAAATCAAAATTCCTAAGTTCCTCTTTCTTCCTAAGGTCAGCTTCAAACTTTCTTTTCATTATATCTTTAACATTGTCAATCATAACCACTCCTAATTAGCAGATATCTCTTTATCCTTTACTAATTCTGTATCCTCTTCAGAAAATTTTCCAAGCTTTAAAATTCTGTCAATTTCATCTCCTTCAAGAGTTTCCTTCTCAAGGAGTTCTTTTGAAAGGTCGTGCAATCTATCAATATTATCAGTAATAATTTTTCTAGTATCCTCTAAAGCCTCAAAAATAATATTTTGTATAGCAGTATCTATCTTATTTCCAATCTTCTCTGAAACAGATGAGGTTCTTGTAAGCTGTTTTCCAAGGAAAGGATCCTCATTCTTAACACCGTAGTGGATAGGACCTACATCATCACTCATACCCCATTCACAAACCATCTTTCTAGCAAGATCAGTAGCTCTCTCAATATCATTTCCGGCTCCGGTAGTCACATCATTAAATATAACCTCTTCAGCAACACGACCACCTAAAAGATGTAACAACTTTGACATAATATATTTTCTTGAATAACTATGTCTATCCTCAATAGGAATATAGTGGGTAACACCTAAAGCTCTTCCTCTAGGGATAATAGTTACTTTATGAACAGGATCACTATCTTCAGTAAACTTTGCAACCAAAACATGACCTGCCTCATGGTAGGCAGTAAGCTCCTTTTCCTTATCATTAATGATTGCCGATTTCCTTTCAACACCCATCATAATCTTATCTTTAGCATCTTCAAGATCACTGTTATCAATAAGTCTTTTACCTTTTCTTGCCGCTAAAAGAGCACTCTCATTTATAATATTGGCAAGATCAGCACCACTCATCCCCGGTGTACTCTTGGCAATAACCTCCATATCAATATCTTTTGATATCTTTACCTTTTTAGCGTGAACTTTCAAAATCTGCTCTCTAGCTTTAACATCAGGTCTGTCCACAACTATCTGTCTGTCAAATCTTCCGGGTCTTAGCAGTGCAGGATCCAAGACATCAGGTCTGTTTGTGGCAGCAATTAAAATAATAGTATCTTTAGTATCAAAACCATCCATCTCAACAAGTAATTGATTAAGAGTTTGCTCTCTCTCATCATTTCCACCACCAATACCGGTTCCTCTATGTCTTCCAACAGCATCAAGCTCATCAATAAATACTATACAAGGAGCTTGCTTTCTTGCCTGCTCAAAGAGATCTCTTACCCTTGAAGCTCCCACACCAACAAACATCTCAACAAAATCTGCACCACTCATACTGAAGAAAGGAACATCAGCTTCTCCGGCCACAGCCTTTGCCAATAGAGTTTTTCCTGTTCCGGGAGATCCCAGAAGTAGGACACCTTTAGGAATTTTAGCTCCTATCTCATTATATTTTTGAGGATTTTTAAGAAAACTAATAACCTCTTCAAGCTCCTCTTTAGCTTCCTTAGCACCCGCTACATCTCTAAAAGTAATAATATTTTGATCACCGGAATAAAGCTTTGCTCTACTCTTGCCAAAAGTAAAAATTCCTTTTCCTCCGCCTTGACTTCCTCCTCCCTGCATTCTTCTAAGTAAGTATATCCACAGGAAGATAATTAGAAGCCATGGTATCATTGAAAGTAAAATACTGGTAAAACCAACACCTTCTTTTATAAACTTTACTTCTACACCACTTTTTTCCCACTCTTTTGCTTGATTCATCTCAATAAAAGGAAAGGTTATGGAAAAGTTTTTAAACTTTGTATTAACACCGTTCGAGCTAAACTCAACAGGTTCTTTAAAAACTCCGATAACATCCGCAGAGGAACCAATATTAGTTATCTCTACAGACTTTATGTTATCTAAATATTGATTAAACTCATTTATTGAGGAGAACTCTTTAACCTTGTTACTGTTCTCCATAAAGTTCATAATAATTAAAGCAACACCAACTATTAGAATCCAAATAAAAAAGGTTTTGGAACCCTTCTTCCACTGATTATTACCATCACTCTTTTCACCTCTTTTACCGTCAGGTCTTCTCTTACCTTCCTCAAAGCCCATTCTTTTCCTTAGGTTATCAAGCTCCTTTTTAAGGGTTTTATCTAGTGGAGAGCTTTCCTTTTTATCACTCTTTTTTAATTCTGGATCTATATTTTTATTCTCTTCTTTCTCTTTAGAACTATTTTTATTCTCTTCTGTCATTTTATTACCTGTTTAATTTTATAGTACAACTACAATATTTTAAGAAATATAGTTGCAACAATATATTCTACTCAATAACCTTTAAAATTGATCCAATGTTTCTGCCCTTCTGTGCATAATCCAACCCATAACCTACTATAAAATAGTCAGGTATGTCAAGACCAAAGAACTCCGGAGCATCTTTAGTTAGATTATTACACGATTTATAAAAGAGAGAACAAACCCTAACTGACCTTGTTTTTTTCAGCTTAAAATGCTCTTTTAAAAACTTTTGAGTCAACCCACTGTCAACTATATCCTCAACTATGAGAACATCCTTATCTGTAAGGTCAAGTTGGTTATCTAAAAGAAGCTTAACTCTTCCGGAAGATCTTGTTCCATCTCCATAACTGGATGTTTTAATAAAATCTATCGATATATCTTCCGGCAGCTTAAATATAAGATCTTTAAAAAAAGGGATAGCTCCATTAAGAACTCCAATAACAACAAGATTTGAGCTTTCCTTATATTCATTCCTTATTTTTTCACTAACTTGAGAAATAATTTTATCAAGCTCTTTTTCATCAATGAAGTTTTCAAAATATTTATCGTGCAACTGTATTTTCATTTTAATCTCTATACCTAATCTTTAACATTAAAAACATATTGTATCAAAAGGTTAAAATAATAAATCTTAAAAAAAAGTCAATATATTATGATACTCGATAATAATTATTAATAGTGAAAAGTAATAACTATTGGCTCTGATATAAATAATTGAAAAGAACGGGTATGATCAATAATTCATAATTAACACTATTACCCCTTGATTGTTCTACCTGTATATACATATATTAAAAATAGTATGAGTTAATCTAACTATTTATTGATTACTCTATAAGTTTTAGATCTACTGAAAATAGAGATTCAAAGCTGTTTTTTAAAACTATAATACTTATGCAAATATGACTAAGAGTATAACAAGAAGGTAAAATGGATATATCAATTGTAATTTTCACTCATAATAGAGCAAACTTTTTAAAAGAATCTTTAGCCTCAGTCAGAGATCAAAAATCTATGCCGGATCAGGTTGTAGTAATTGATGATGGATCAACAGATAATACGGAGGAGGTTGTAAAAGATTCTCCTTTTGAGATAGATTACTTAAAAATAGACCATTCCGGAGCTCCTATAGCAAGAAATAGGGGTATTGAAATTGCCAAAGGGGATTTTATTCTCTGGCTTGGCGATGATGACACTTTAAATAGTGATGCAATATTGCAGTATAGAAAATATATCAAAGAGTATCCTGAGGTAGATATCTTCTATTGCAACTACAATATATTTTCTGAAGAAAGGTCATATAGACACAACTATAAAGATTGGTACTATGATAGAAAATCTCTAGGATTTGAACTTATCTATAGAGCCGGATTTGGCGACCCTGCCTCATTGGTAAGGAAAGAAATTTATAAACATTTTGGAAACTATAATCCTCAATTCTCACGAGCTCAGGATTATGAGTTTTGGTGTAGATTAGCTATGGATATGAGTGTTACATTTAAACTGGTTCCAAAAGTACTATTAAATTACAGAGTACATGAAAATCAGCTTTCAGGAGATGGAGGGAAAGATTACTCTTATGATGTAGCCGTTGTAAAAAATCTCATAAAAAAACTGTATCCTAAAAATGTATTGGACAGAATGAATATAAAAGAAAAAGACTCCCTTTTCCTAAACTTGGGATCAAGATTCTTAAAACTTAATGATCTAAAAACAGCCTATTATTACCTTAATACTATAAGTGAAAACTTGAAAAACGAACAACTGAAAAACCTTTTAGGTTCCCTAAAAAATGAAAAAAAAGAGGTAGATTTCAAAGAGTTGCTACCTCCAAACCCTAAACCTTACAGGGGATCAAAGATATTAACAGTATTTATGGTAACATACAATCAAGCCAAATATATTAGAGAAGCTATAGAATCTGTTTTAAGCCAAAGTTTCTGCCATTTTGATTTTTTAATAGTAGATGATGGATCAACAGATAACACTTTGGATATAATTAAATCTTTTGATGATGACAGGATTAAAGTATTAGAGCAGAATCACAAAGGTTTTGCCGAAGGTATGAATCTTGCCATAGAGAAAAGTAAAACAACCTTTGTAATAGGTATTGACAGTGATGATATTATAGAGAAAGAGTATCTCTCAAAGCTTATCTATTGTGTAAAAAAGTATCCAAACTTTGATTACTACTATCCCCATTTTTTAACCTTAATGAGTTCTGATGGTGTAGTAACTAATGAAAGTTGGGAGTATAAAACATATAGAAATAATGAGGAAATCTCTCAAGATCTATTTGCCAAAGCTGCTTCCGTAATTCCAAATTCAGGATCTATCAAAAGAAAAGATATTTTTAAAAATCTGGGAAAGTACGATTCTGTATCAACCTGCGAAGATTACCTATTCTTAACAAAGTTTAGTCATAAGATAAGGTTTAAAAGATGTAATAATCTAAAAGGTTACTACTATAGAAGGCATGGAAACAGCAACTCCCAAAAGACAAAAGAGAGATGTAAAGTAAACTCAAAAGCCATGTTCGATATGATACAAAATCTTGATAAAAGATATATCTTGCCTAAGAATGTAGATATTGATCTTAAAACATATTGTAACGAAATCTTTTACAGATACTACAGAGATTGGGAAAATAGAGGTGGTGAGTATTTCCTAAAATATGTTGATCAAAAATCAAAACTGCTTAATGAGAGAAGAAAAAAGCTTGGAGTTTTAGCTCAAAATAACAATCTAAACTTTATGAAAAACACAATCTCTCATCTAAAAAAAAGGTATGATCTTAAAGTATATGATGCAACCAAAAGTGAAAGCTTGGCACTGGCTTATAAAGAGAGTGATATTTTATGGCTAGAGTGGGCAGACTTTAATCTTTTACAAATATCACAGCTTCCAAAAAAGTGTAAACTTATCACAAGATTACACAGCTATGAAGCTTACCTGCCGTATCTTGACTCTATAGAGTGGCAAAAAGTGGACAAAATAATATTTATTTCACCTCAAATTATGGAGTATCTAAAGAGTAAACTCCCTACTTTAAACAATCTTGATACTCTTGTATATCAAAGTGAAGGTATTAATCTAAATAGATTTAAATTTAAGGAAAGAACCCACGGATTCAACTTTGCCTATATTGGACATCTTATACAAACAAAAAACATATCACTACTATTACAGATAATTAAAATGGTTACAGAAAAAGATAGTAGATACAGATTTGATATTTTTGGAAAATTTGCTTTAGATGGAGGATCAATCTCAAAAGAGATTCCTGAAAGATATTTCCATAATCAGGTGAAAAGGTTAAAATTGGAGAAGTTTATAACCTTACATGGTCATATTGATCAAGATACTATGATCAAAAGATTGGAGAACACCAACTATATAATCTCAACAAGCTATAGAGAGGGTTTACCCTTTAATATATTGGAGTGTATGGCTATGGGAATAAAACCAATAATCCATTCATGGCCAGGAGCTGAAATCTGCTTTGATGAAAAGTTTATATTTGATTATATGGGTGAAATCTTTGAGATGATCAAAGGAGAGTATGAGTCTAAATCTTACAGAAAATTTGTAGAAGAGAATCATAACTTAGATGATTATTTTAAGTTCTTGGATAGTATTATTTAGCTGTTGTAATGCTTGCCAAAAAAAATATTTTCAAAACAACCACTCTCTACTGGTTAATTTTGTCATAATTTCTATGTTTACAACCTTTTAAAACAGATCTTAAAAGGGTGGATTTTTTATACCCTTTTTTGTGGAGACCATAATTTTATAAGACCTTTATAGCTTTTCTAAAAGTTTTAAATTTGAATCGGAAAATTTTGAAAATCCAAAAACTTTTTCACCTAAATCTTTCAAAGAAGCTCCTATATGGTAAATCTCCTTTTCATCCAAAATCAAAAACCTATCGTGAAATCGTTTCAATTTATTTATATCTATTGAAGGATATTGTTTATTGTGTTTCTCTAAATCCAATTTTAGTTGCTGATTCAACCTTTCAGTATAAATAGTAGCTTTACAACCTTCTTCTCTTTTATCCAAAAGAGTTAAAACAGATTCATCTATATAGTTATCAATTAAAATTATTGATTTTTCAGCTTTTCTTATTAGATCAGAAACAAAAACATAAGCATCAAATATCTGTCCATTATAGAAAATACCTTGCTTAGGCTTTATATCTTTTGACTCTAATGCTTTAAACAATCTATCAAACTTTTCATCACTTTCAATTTTATATTTTAAATGATTGGATTCAATATTATTTAATCTTTCAAATATTTGAGCATTTTGAGATATAAACTTTCTCATATCAATAAATGCTTTTACAATTTTGATACTCATCTGTATAGCTGTTTTACTCTTTAATACCGCTGAAAGCATGGTAACACCTTGTTCTGTAAAAACATAAGGCATATATTTTCTATGTTGACCTCTTCCTGTTTTTAAGGTCGCATTTTGCGATCTTAAAGATTTATATTCTTCCTCTACCTTTATGGTAACAAATTGTGACCTTAAAAGATTATGTATAGTAGTTAACTTTATCGAAACTATTAAACTAAGAACCTTATATGAGTGGTGTTAGAAAACTAAGGGTAGACATAAAACCTCAATGCTGTTGACTTAAGAAAAATAAGATTTATCGAAAATTAAACTTTTATCTATCAGTCTAGGAAAAGTTTTAAGATTTTTGCCAAAATCTATAAACTTTTTTGGGCATTTCTTTTGTAGCCAAAAGAAAGAAAAGCTCTTCTTTTTTATCTGAAAAAGAAGTAAAAATAGGAAAGAGATCTTAATAAATAAAAAAGCAAAGCGACAACCTTCATTTTTCACTTTTCACTTTTAGTTTT
>PDON01000086.1 GCA_002742935.1 Candidatus Cloacimonadota bacterium
TCTAAAGAAAAGAGTAGGAATTCTGTTCATTTGAGCTTGAAGATTAAATTTTTTTAAGAGTTGAGATTTACCATTACCTTTTTCCGATATAATTGTTGTAAGTTTTCCTGATCTTTTTTCTCCTCTTAGAAGAAAGTTTAAATATGATTTTTTTAAGTACTCCAAATTACAATTTTTATCGTATATAGCATTACTTAAATTATCATCAGGTCTTACTCTTTCCTTCTCAACAGAAAGTTCCAATCCTGTTTCCAATAAACTTATAAGCTGTCTTGCAGATTGAATTCTATTCTCTTTTCTTGCTTTACAGAGATCCGCTATAAGGTTTCTCAAAAAATCATTCTCAAGATTTTTAAAGCTGCTCTCTTGAAAAAAAGTTTCATCGGTTTTAGCTTGGGCTATTGATTTTATTGATGTATAATCCTCAAAAGGTAACTTTCCTGAAAATATATGATATATAACCATACCAAAACTGTAAAGATCACATCTGTAATCAACCTCTTTCTTGAGAAGAACCTCAGGAGCTATATAGCTTATTGTACCTCTAACCTTTCCTCCAAATTCATCAAGTATACTAGCAAGTCCAAAATCAACTATTTTTACGCTTATATCACCATCATTATTTACAAGAAAGATATTATCAGGTTTAATATCAAAATGGACAATTCTTCTGGAGTGTATATAGTTTAAACCTCTGGCAATTTGTAAGAGTATCTCATACTTTTTATTATCATTGATCTCCATAAAGGAATCGCCCAGAGAATCCCCATTAATATACTCCATTGTAAAGAAGTATGTATTTGTTTTAGCGTACATATCAAGATTATACACCTTAACAATATTTGGATGATCAAGCTCAAGAGCCAGTTTAAACTCATTTTTGAATCTTTGATTTGATTTTTCTGAAAGAATCTTCTCCTTAATGAGCTTTAAAGCAATTACCCTGTTCTCAACAAAATCTTTAACCTTATAAACAGAGCCCATTCCACCTTCACCCAGAAAGGAAAGAATTTTATATCTATTATTTATTACACTACCATTTTCTAACATTGATGACCTTAGAGTATCTAAACAATTCCCTCAACATAAAACACAATTTTAATTTAACAATAAAAAGCAATTAATACCACAAATCAATTATCTATTTATATTTTAATAAAAAATATCAATTGTTATTCAATGAGTTTTTCTCCAGATGATCAAATACCAATTTAAGCTTATTTTTCATGGATTTCTCAAAGTTTATCCAAAAGATATCAAATCCATTTCTCTCCATTCTTCTAAACCATGTCATCTGCCTTTTTGAGAATCTGTGTATATCGGAATTTAATCTCTGCTTCATATCGTTAAATGAAGCATTGCCCTTAATGTACTCTGAAAGATGTTTATACTCCAATCCGTAATATGTAAGATCTTCATGAGTTAAACCCATATCAAGAAGTTTTTGAGCCTCTTCAACCATACCGTTATTTAATCTTTCGACAAGTCTTGCAGTTATCCTCTTTCTTATATTTATCCTCTCCCCCGAAATACCTACAATGGTAGGATCAAACTTAGGATAATCTCTCTTAGGAAGCTTATTATACCTTTTATACTCCTCTATCTCAATGGCTCTTATACACCTCTTTCTATGAACGGTATCACTGCTGTTGTGAAGTTTTTTCATTGAAGACAAAATCTCCTTTAACTCATCATCTCTCTTCAATTCGAGATTTTCTCTAAGAGTCTTATTTACAGGAACTTCAGTAAGGTCATAATCTTCAATAACAGCTTCAATATAAAGCCCTGTACCTCCACATAAAATTGGAAGCACATCTCTTTCTATACAATCCTTATAGACCTCAAAAAAATCTCTTCTAAACTCAAACAGATTGTATCTATAACCCGGATCTTTTATATCTATGAGATGATACGGAACCTCAAATCCGTTAAAATTATACTCTTCAATATCTTTTCCGGTACCAATATCCATATATTTGTACACTTGTCTGGAATCTGCACTTATTATCTCTGCCGTTATGCCGTAATCTTTTTTTAGCTTAAAAGCCATATTAACTGCAAATCCCGTCTTACCTACAGCTGTAGGACCTAAAACTACAATTGGTTTAATCATCTTTCAACTCTACTATTGTTACTCCGTAATCACCCTCTCCTGCTCTGCCAAAATAGAACTTTTTAACACCATGAGTTCTACTAAGTTGCTCTTGAATAATCTTGCCTAATATACCCTCACCCTTACCATGCACTATCTCTGCTTTGGATATATTATGCTGTTTTAGATTATCTATATATCTTTCAACCTCCATAAGAGCATCATCTCCTCTCTTACCCCTTACATCAAGCTTTAAACCCATAAAGGGAGATTTTTCACTCATATTAATATCTATTGAGATACTACTCCTATCTTCAGCTTCTCTAAGATCAATAATATCTTTAACCTTTATACTCATTACAAGGGATCCGGCACTAACACTAACCTTTTTACCACTCCTGTCAACAGAATTAACAAGACACCAGCCTCCAATATTTTTAACCCTAACCTCCATACCTGCTTTAGGAGTTGGAAGATTTTTCTTATTTGAAGATGATGAAAACTTATCAATGCTTTTGTCAAGTTTATCGCTAACAGTTACAATCTCTTTTCTTATCCCCTTAACAACACTCTTTTCAGCATTACTCTTCTTTATTTCATAAATAGCATTCTCTATAGATCTATTGGCTTGAGATATAATCTCTTTACCCTGCTTTGTAGCATCTCTTAAAATCTTTTTTTCCTTAGTTTTAATATCTGTGTACTTTTTATCGTAACTCTCTTTTAAAGCTTTCAACTCATTTTTAGTAGCTGTAACCTCTCTTAGGTTTCTATTATACTCAGTTATCTTACTATCAAGATCACTGATAAGATTTTCCATATTTTTCTTCTCTTCACCTAAATGCTTCTTTGCTCTTTCAATTATGTACCTCGGAAGACCATGTCTTTTGGATATCTCAAAAGCGTAACTGGATCCGGGAACTCCACCTCTGAATCTATAGGTAGGGGATAAGGTTTTCCTGTCAAACTCCATAGATCCATTTTTTACACCCTTGTTTCTGTGAGCAAAAGATTTTAAAACACCTTGATGTGTTGTAGCTACAGATATAAATCCCCTCTTTGTGTACTCTTTTAACATTGCCATTGATAGAGCTGAACCCTCTGCCGGATCTGTAGAAGCTCCAATCTCATCTAAAAGGATAAGGGTCTCTTTCTCCCTCACTCTCAATGTTTTTGAAAGTTTCTTTATTTGAGAACTGAATGTGGAAAGGTCGTTTTCAATACTCTGCTCATCTCCAATATCAACAAAAATTCTTCTAAAAAGGGCAATATTGGAATCCTCTCTTGCAGGAACTTGTATACCTGCTCTTATCATTAGAGCCATTAAACCTATGGTTTTCATAGTTACGGTTTTACCACCGGCATTTGGACCTGAAATGATTAGAGTATTATAACTCTCCCCTATCTCAAGATTTAGAGGTATGGTGGATTCATAGCCGTGACGCATTAGAAGAATAGGGTGATACCCATCATAAATATTTAATATATTATCACTGTTTACATTTACCTTGCTACATCTGTATTTAAGAGCATATCTAGCTTTTGCGTATAGAGTATCAAACTCGGTTAAAAGATCAACATTTGTATAAATCTCATTTTTAAAAGGAAAGATTTGAGTTGATATATCTCTTACAATTCTCTCAATCTCCCTATGCTCATCTTTGTATAACCTTGTAAGTTCTCCATTCATCTCTATACTCTCAAGAGGCTCAATAAAAAGAGTATTACCGGTAGAACTCTCATCTCTAACCACACCTTTAACCTTAGATCTGTTTTGACTCTTAACAGGAATAACAAATCTACCATCTCTAATGGTTAACTCCTCATTTTGGCAATAACCGGCATACTTATAGGAATCAAAAACAGTTTTAACCTTAGATCTAATTCTATTTTCCGTTACCTTAATTTTAGATCTAATACTCTTCAATTCAGATGAAGCAGAATCTAAAACATAACCTTCCTCATCCACACTCTTTACAATGAGAGCTTCTATATCTTCAAAAATCTCCAGCTCACTACTAATTTCACCCAAATCTCTGTATATATCAGATCTTTCATAAAAAAATGTATAGATAGATGAAGCAAGTTTTAAAACTACACCTACTCCATATATAAATTTTGTAGAAACAAGCTGTCCTTCAGATCTTAAAGCTTTGAGATCATTGTATATTTCAGGAACTCTGTCAAAAGGTAGATCACTCTCCTTTGTTATAACCTTTTTCATCTCATCAGTAAGATCAAGATCTGACTTTATAACATCTAAATTCAATGTTAAATCTATATCCATTATCAATGTTTTTGTTCTCTCGGAAAGTGCATATTTAGAGACCTCCTCTAAAACTCTTTCCAAACCAAGTATATCAGCAGCCTTCATTCAATCTCTCAACTTATACTCTGTTACTAAATAAATAGGAAAAGATACCATTCTACTCCTAAAACAAATGTTTTTCAAATAAAGAGTAAGTAAGATCTCTTTAAAAAACAAACTATATTTCTATCTCTTTGAATAAGGTGAGTTATAACATAGTAAAAAGTTACAAAAAAATAAACTCATACTTTTTATCATTACATATCAAAAAAATCGTAAAAATCATATTTTTTTATTGTAAAAACTTATATCTATTATTAAAATTAGTGGTTGGAATATAACCAGTTATTTAATAAAAAAAATGGATAAATCTATGGTTAAAAAAAGTCACTCATATATAGCAGGTACCGGACATTACCTACCGGAAACAAAACTCACAAACCAAGATCTTGAAAAGATGATGGATACAAGTGATGAATGGATAACTAAAATGGTAGGAATCAAGGAGAGAAGAATAGTTGGAGAATCGGGATTAGTTACCTCCGATCTAGCTGTAAATGCTGCAAAAAAAGCTCTGGAAGATGCCAATATGACAGCAGAAGATGTTGAAGCAATAATTTTGGCAACTGCTTGTAAAGATATGAGCTTTCCGTCAACAGCAATCTTTGTTCAAGATAAGTTAGGTGCTAAGAATGCTGCTGCCTTTGATATAAGTGCTGCTTGCACCGGATTTGTTTACGGTATTACTTTGGCTAACAGTTTAATTGCAATAAAACAGTTTAAAAATGTTTTGGTTATTGGAGTTGAATATTTAACCTCTATGGTTAATTGGGAAGATAGAGGAACCGCCGTTCTATTTGGTGATGGAGCAGGAGCAGTTGTTCTAAAGAGCAATGACAATGATGAAGAGAGAGGTATTTTAGGTACCCATATTAAAAGTGATGGAAGTTTAGCAAAACTACTTTGGAGTGTTGGAGGCGGTACTTACGTAAAATCTCACAAGTGTGAAGAGGAAAACAAATCTGCTATGATCAGAATGGAAGGTAACAAAGTTTACAAGTATGCTGTTAGAGCAATGATTGAATCGGCAGAAAAGGCACTTGAAAAAGCTGGTTTAACTGAAGAGGATATCGATGTACTTATTCCACATCAAGCAAATATGAGAATTATTGATGCAATTGCCAAAAGGGTTAAACTCCCTGAAGAGAAAGTATTTAAAAACTTACCTTATGTTGGAAATACTTCCGCAGCATCAATCCCTATTGCTTTAGATCAAGCTAGAAAAGATGGATTGATCAAAAAAGGGGATAATGTACTTATTGCTGCTTTTGGAGCAGGATTTACTTGGGGTGGTGCAGTTATAAAAATGTAAATAATATAAATTAGGAAACTATACTTATGTCAAAAACAGCATTTATTTTTCCCGGTCAAGCTTCTCAATATGTTGGAATGGGAGCTGATCTTTATGAAAAATTTGATACAGCAAAAAAATATTATGATAAAGCCAATGAAGTTTTAGGCTTCGATATAAAAAAACTAAGTTTTGAAGGTCCTCTTGAGGAGTTAAAGCAAACTAAATATACCCAACCTGCAATCTTTGTTTTATCGGTAATCGTTCTTGAGATTATGAAGGAGAAGGGTTTTACTCCTGCTTTTACTGCAGGACACAGTCTTGGAGAGTATGCGGCTCTTGTTGCTGCGGGTTCTATCTCTTTTGAAGATGCACTTGAGGTTGTAAAGCTAAGAGGTGCAATGATGCAAAAGGCAGGAGAGGATAATCCGGGAACTATGGCAGCTGTTGTAGGTTTAAAATCTGAAGATGTTAAAAATTGTTGTGAAAAGGTGGATAAGATTGTTCAAGCGGCAAACTTTAACTCCCCTGTTCAGACTGTAATCTCAGGATCTGTAGAGGGTGTTAAGGAAGCAATGGCTCTTTGTAAAGAGAGTGGTGCTAAAATTGTTAAGGAGCTCGTTGTAAGTGGAGCTTTCCACTCACCGCTAATGAACTCTGCTGTTGAGCCTCTAAAAGAGAAACTTTCAGCTGTAGAATTAAAGAATCCTAACTGCTCATTTATACCAAATGTTACTGCCGAAATAGAGAGTGATAATGAGAGAATTAAATCTCTTTTGGTAGATCAAGTTACAGCTCCCGTAAAATGGGTGGATACCGTTCAAAATATGCTTGATAACGGTGTGGAAAGATTTATTGAAGTGGGGCCTGGTAAAGTGTTGCAAGGTCTGGTTAAATCTATCTCTAAGAGTGTAGAGAACTTTGGTGTTTGTAAAGTTGAAGATTTTGAAAAATTAGGATAACTAGAGGTGGTTTATGTTAAAGGATAAAGTTGCTATTGTAACAGGTTCTGCAAGAGGAATAGGAAAAGCTATTGCTGAAGAGCTGGCTAAAAATGGAGCTAAAGTTGTTGTTAGTGATCTTCTTGAAGATCAGATGAAATCAACTGTCTCTGAATTTAATAAACTGGGTTATGAAGCCACCGGTATATCTTGTGATGTTTCAAAAACAGATTCAGCTGAAAATCTTGTTAAAGAGACTCTTGAAAAGTATGGAAGAGTTGATATCTTAGTTAACAATGCAGGTATTACAAGAGATAATCTTATAATGAGAATGAGTGAAGATGATTGGGATCTTGTTCAAAATGTTAACTTAAAAGGGGTATTTAATACAACAAAAGCTGTTACAAGAGTAATGATGAAACAGAGATATGGAAGAGTTATAAATATATCTTCCGTAGTTGGATTGATTGGTAATGCAGGGCAATTAAACTATTCAGCATCAAAAGCCGGAGTTATAGGTATGACAAAAACAACGGCTAAAGAGCTTGCGAGCAGAGGAGTTACCGCAAATGCTATTGCTCCTGGATTTATTGTTACTGATATGACAGATAAACTTTCTGATAGTGCAAAAGAAGCATTGACAAATCAGATACCTCTGAAAAAACTTGGATACCCTTCAGATATTGCAAAAGCTGTTAAGTTTTTAGCTTCTGATGAGGCTTCATATATTACAGGACAGGTTTTAAATGTAGATGGTGGAATGGTAGTGTAAACTATACATTTACAATGTTTAATAGAAAGCTGATCTTGATTTAAAGATCAGCTTTTTTTTGTTTATATACAAAAGTAATTATTCTGAACTCAATATGCTAGTTTAAGCTTAGTTCGACATAACTATTTATGCAATATTTAGCATAATAAATAGAATGCTACATACAACTTTATCGATCAGCTTCTACCACCCTCAAAAACTCAGACTTTCTATAAGCGAGTAGTACAAGGAATTGATTTTTATGTGATCCATAGCTTAGTAAACCTAGGTGATCCATTGTATAAAAAGTTGATGACGCAATAATGAGAAGTTTATAGAAATTATGAGGGAAAAGTTTTAAGATTTTTGTTAAAATCTATAAACTTTTTTGGGCACTTCTTTTGTAGCCAAAAGAAACAAAAGCTCTTCTTTTTTTTCTGAAAAAGAAGCAAAAGCAGAATTAAGGCAAAGCCAAGCCATAAAATATTTTCGAGGATGTTAACTCAAACCCTATCGGGTTTGCCGATTCCACCGCTATATCGAAAACTTTTATTTGGAATGGGATATTAGTTGTTTCCGATCTAGAGGATACATCGGTTCCTCTTACTCATATGATATCCTTCTTTTAGAAGATCCCAAGCTTAACGGTTTCGACAAAGTTAACTACTACATATAATCTTATAATTAAATTTATAGATTTAATTATTATTTAAGATACTCTTTTTCATGTCGAACTCAGAGCTATTTACTAATTGTGGGTTACACCTATTAACTTTACTTTACCGTAATTTCTCTATTTATAACTTTTTCAGTAGACCTTACTTCAAAAGGTAGTTCTTCCTATCTATTAAGCTTTCCCACTCTCAAGATAGATATTTAAAATATCAGGATCATTTCCACACTCCTTAACAATGGTGCTATTTCTAATAATCTTATACTCATCGGCAATAG
>PDON01000057.1 GCA_002742935.1 Candidatus Cloacimonadota bacterium
TTTAATGGATAAAGAGAAAAGAAATTGGAATAAGTATCCTGTTTCAAATTTTAAAAACAGTCAAAAAAGATTAAATGAGATGTTAGAGATGAGATAAAAGGACACAATTTTCTGGACATTACCTTCGATTTTTATCAATAATAAGATACCAACAGATATAATTTGTAAATACTCAGTGAAACTATCTTTTATTTATAATTTTTTCAGTATATTTTGTATAATTTTAGTGAAATTGAAATTATTTTTCATATATTTATATCTTAAAAGATATTTATAAAATAATTATAAAACTTAAGGGAATATCTATGGCTGAAATTTTTGATAAAAATATACTACTTTTAATTGCTGTAATTGTTGTTGTAGGATCACTGCTTGGTGAAGTTTCAAAAAAGTTCAAACTACCCAAAATAACAGGATATATTCTAGCGGGAATTTTAATAGGTAAGCCGGTCTTTAATATTATATCTGAAGAGACATTTTACGGATTAAAGAATATAAATATGGTGGCTCTTGGTCTTATGTCCATAACCATTGGATCTCACTTAGACTATCATAAACTTAAAAATTCCGGAAAAAGGGTAATAGCAACTCTTATTGGTGAAAGTTCCGTAGCTTTTTGGTTAGTCTTTTTCTCTCTCTACTATATTGCAGATCTTTCTATGTTAATATCTCTTTTGATATCCTCTATAGCTATTGCTACAGCTCCGGCCGCTACAGTGGCAGTTGTAAAAGATACAAAATCTAAAGGGTTATTGATAAATACAATTATGCCTGTTGTAGCAATGAATAATGTTCTGTGTATCCTCATTTTTGGGATTATAGCAAACTCTATTATTTTAGATAGTGCGGGTAATCTAACTTCAATAACTCTTGTTCAAATAGCATTAAAAGAGTTTTTATATGCTGCTATTATTGGTATTACTTCCGGAGTTTTGCTCATATACTTTTCTGAAAAGGCAATTGAATCTAAACCCATTGTTTTAACCTATTTGTTTATAACAATTTTTGTTGTAACAGGAATAAGTAAAATTCTTTCTATAAACTCTATGTTACCATCAATGATTGTAGGTATTCTTGTTACAAACTTTTCTCTTCACAGATCTCAAATTCTTACAATTTTTGAGGAGATTGAGCATATAATTTTAATAATCTTCTTTACACTTGCCGGAGCTCACATAGATACAAGTAGTTTAGCTAATGCTGGTTTTATCAGTATTCTCTATTTCCTTGCCAGGGGGGGAGGTAAAATATTAGGAGGTTCTTTAGGTGCATTTATGGTTAAAGCTCCTGAAAGGGTTGTGAAGTATGTAGGATCCTCTCTTATTCCTCAAGCTGATGTTGCTATTGGTTTGATAATCATGGCTAGTGGAATAGAAGCTCTTCAAGAGCATATGAATTTCCTTACAACCTTAGTTTTAACTGTGGTTGCACTGAATGAGATCTTTGGACCTCCTTTAACAAAATGGTCGCTTATAAAGGGTGGAGATGCTTATCAAGATAGACCTAAGCTTATAGAGTTTCTTTCTGAAGAGTATATAAATCCAAATATCAAGGCTACCAAAAAGGATGAAGTTATTGATGAGATGATAGATTTCTTTGTCAAAACCCATAAAGATGCCCAAGATCTTAAAGATGAGATTAAAGCTTCGGTAATAGAGAGAGAAGCTTCAGGATCAACAGGTATTGGAAATGGTATTGCTATACCTCACGGTATAGTTGAAGAGAGCCCTAATATTTGGGGATGTATAGGTATATCAAAAGAGGGTATAGAGTTTGATTCTTACGATAATAAACCTGTTCACTTGGTAATACTTGTTATTACTCCAAGAGAGCAGAAGCATAATATGCATTTAGAGGTTATGGCTGAATTTGCTAAGATTCTTTCAGAAATTACAACAAGAGAGAATCTGTTTAAAGCTACAAAAGCTAGTGATGTTTGTGAGATCCTAAGGGAGAAAGAGAAGGGTAACTTTAACTATTTCTTGGATGAAGTAGATGATAAATCTTAAATAAAGATTCCTATTTAGTAGTGGCTCAAAAGAGTATTTTATAGTAATATAGTATTTATTAGGTGAATATTTTTGAAATAGATAAGGTTTTTAGACGGGATCTGTTGAAAAATGATAGGGCTTATATGCTTAATGATTTCTACAGATTTCTTTTAAACAAAATACAAGATTTTTAAGTGATATCTATATAAATTTTGTAATTGATATGGGATAAAGAAGTAATGGAAACATAATTTGGCTTCCCTGTCTCTTTGTTATCTTAATTAAAATTATTTTTCTATTATTTACCCATAGTAAGTTATGCTCCTTTGGGCTATTTTTACTTTAAATCTTTGTGTTTATGATCTTTTAAAAGTAGATCTTAATTATAGATTAAAAATTACTAAATTTGGAGATATAGATGAAGTATATAATAATTTGTTTAATAACAATTTCATATCTTTTTAGCGATGATATAAGTAGTGATATGGATTATGGCGTAAGGCTGTATAATGAAAAACTCTACGATGTAGCAATTACACAATTTTCATCATTTATAGAAAGAAATCCTGAATCTTCACTTACGCCAAAGGCAAGCTACTATCTTTCTTTGGTTTATAAGGAGATTGGAGATATTGACAGTAGAGAGCAGAGTTTAAAACAGATTCTTATAGATTTTCCTGAATCAGAACAAGCGTTAACGGCTTTGAATGATCTTTCTGAAATATATCTTGATAAGGATCCTTTAAAAGCCTCCAAATATCTTTTACAGGCAAAAGTTTTTTTTGCAGGATCTAAACTTTTCCCAAGCATGATTTATAAGGCTATTAGTATACTTTATAAAAATGGTGATATTGTAGGAGCAAAGAGAGAGATAAACTATATGAAAAGATCTTTTCCCTACGATCTGTTTACAATAAAAGCAAGAGCCATTGAAGCAAATATTTTACTTGATAAAAACCAATTTGTTAAGGGTCAGGATATATTTAAAAAACTTCTTTCAGTTGCAAAAGATGAGCAAAAAAGTGAAGTATACTATCTATATGGCATCTATCTTAAAAGATCAGGGGCATATTCGGAAGCTCGTAAAACCTTCCTTAAAGTTATTGAAGATGGTTCAAAAAAGGAGGATTCCTACTTTAGTTCAATTATAGAGTTTTCTAAGCTTGCTATGCTTGATAAGATCTATTCTAAGGTGTTTAAGCTACTTTCAAAAGTTGATAAGGTTCCTAAAAAATTTAAACCTGAGTACTATGCTCTTTTAGGAGAAGTTGAATACCATAAGGGAAGTTTTAAGAGTAGTTTTAAAAGTTATAAGGAAGCTTACAAGTTAAACAATAATGTTGAATACCTTCTAAAGGGTGCCAAGGCTTTGGGAGAAGATGGTAATTATGAGGATGCAGGAGATTTTCTAAAAAGGTATGCAAATAAAGATGTAGGTGGTGAAGAGCTTATAGCTCTTTCTGCTCAACTATACATAGAGGGAGGAAATATTGCCAAAGGCGTTGGTATGTTTAAAACACTTTATAGAAAGTTTCCTCAATATAAGGATCTTAAAAAACTTCTTTTTCTCATAGGTAAAACCTATTATGATTTGGGTAATTATGGTGCGGCATTTGATGAACTTGAAACCTTTGTTAAAATATATCCATCTTCATTCTATTCAGATGATGGAGCTTTTCTGTTGGCTGAAAGTGCACTTATATTGGGTGAAAATGAGGATTTTTATTACCATAGAGCTTTAAAATATTTTGAAATGATAGTTGAAAAATTTCCTGCATCAGATTTTTATAACCTTTCTCTTCAAAGAATAAAGTTTTTAAAAGAAAATAAAATAAAACCTTCTAATATTTTTGAAAAGGTTTCAACTTTTGTTTCGGATAGTGGTAATTTTTCAGAGAAAGCTAAGTTTTGTTACTATGATCTTAAAGATTATAAACTTGCCTACAAGCTACTAAAAGATATTAAAAATACTGATAATGAAATTAAACTTATAAGATCATTAGCACTGTTAAAATCAGGTAGTAAAGATAAAAATGAGATACAAAGGAGTTTAGACTATCTTTCTAAAAGTTTAGATTCAAATATTGATAGGGATAGGAAGATAGATATATTTTTTACCAGAGAGTCTTCTCTTTCTTTAATATACAGTGGTGAAGAGCTCTCAGATTTAAGGGATAACTACTACATTGAGACAATAAATAAAGGTCTTGATAATAGTGAAGGTGTAATCTTATACAACTATTGTAAAACACTCTTTTATAACTCCAAAGATACAAAAAGGGTTATAAAGTTTTGTAAATCATACAGTCTAAAATACCCAAACTCTGAATATAGTAATGAAGTCAACTTCTATATGGCATCTATTTATGCTAAAAAAGGCGATTTGGATAGTTCCATTTCTATATTTAAGAGTATTATAGATAAAGGTGGAAAGGGAAGGTTTACCTACTTCTCTATAGATAAGCTACTAAAAACTTCTCTAGATTTAAGCGAAACTGTTAAGTATGTAGATATTCTAAAGAGGGATTTTTTCTATATGGATCTTAGCAGGCGTGGAGATATTATAGTTGCTGATGCCTATCTAAATGAAAAAAAATATAAATCCTCAGTGTCAATTTACCAAAAAATCTATGAAGATTATGATGGTATGGAAAAAGGGGGAGACTATATTTACATATGTTTGAAGCTTGCAGAAATAAATGATCTCTTAGATAACAGGAAGAGTGAGATGTACCTAAAAGAGGCTTATTCTTTAGCCTCTGATAAATCAACCAAGATTAATATACTAACTAAACTTTCTCAATTCTATGAGAAGAGTGGAAACTTAAGATCCCTAAAACATACTCTAAGTGAAATTTCAGGATTAAACAATGGTAAGGGTGCCTATGAGAGCAATGTTATACTTGGTGATATTGAGTTTAATAACAGGAACTATAAAAAATCTTTAAAAATTTATAAAAATGCTTTTGATGATAAAGAGGGTGAAAAGGATACTAATCTAGCTTTCAAAATAGCTGTTAATTATCTTAGGACTGACGATGTAAGTAGTGGAAAAAAGGTTTTTGATTCTATAAAAGATGAAGTGGATGATGAGATTAAAAGTAAGTTCTATCTTGAAGCCGGAAACTCATATCTTAGAAAGAAAAATTATGATAGAGCCCTAAATAATTTTGTTGTTGTTACAGATAATTATAAAAAAAGTTCAAGCTATCCTGAAGCAAAGTATGGAACAGCACTCATTTACTACAATATAGGTAAGCAAGAGGAAGCTTTTGATACTTGGAAGGATGTTGTAAAGAAGTATCCAAACTCTAATATTTTTGTTGAAGCAAACTACTATTTAGGATCCCTCTATCTCAAAAGAGATATGATAGAGAATGCAATTGGAGCATTACAGAATGTTGTTAGTTATGAAGGTGAACATCGTTTGAAAAAGTTTGCTTATAATCAGCTTATAAAGCTGTATAAGAAGCTTTCATTTAATGATTCGGCTCTTAAGGCTACAAGGGAGTATATTGAACTTTATCCTGAAGGTGAAGATATTTTTGATAAAAGGATTGAAATAGGTGTTCTATTGCAAAAGAATAGGGATTTTGATAGAGCTTTAGAATATTTTCATAAGCTTAAGGTTAATACAGATGGTGAAGATGAGTTGGCTACACAATTTTATATAGCTGAAACATATATGTTAAAAGGAGAGTTTAGAAGAGCGATTAGTGAGTTTTTAAAGGTTAAATTTGCAATGATAAATAAAACTCCTTATGACTGGAAAATCACAGCTGTTTATAAGGCTGCACAATGTTATGAAAAAATCTCCGAGTTTGATAAGGCTATAGCTCTTTATGAGGAGATTATAAAGAAGTATGATCTATCTACAAAGTATGGAAGGCAGGCTCAAAAGAGTATAGATAAGATAAAAAAATTGGTAGAATAAATGAAGAGCATTGCAGTTACGGGATCTTCGGGGTTCGTAGGAAAAGAGATAGATATATATTTTTCAAAAATAGGGTACAAAATTATTCCTATATCAAGATCTGTTCTAAAAGATAAAGATTGTTTACAGAATATAGTAGATAAGGCTGATATTGTTATAAATCTAGCAGGTGCAACCATTATAAAAAGATGGACAAAGAGTTATAAAAATGTTCTCTATAATAGTAGAGTTGATACTACAAAAAAGGTTGTAGAAGCCATAAAAAACTCCAAAACACCTCCCTCTCTTTTTATATCAACTTCAGCAATAGGGATCTATGATAACATTGGTACTCACGATGAGAGAGGAAGTATTGGAAAGGGTTTTCTGTCAAGATTAGCTAAACATTGGGAAGAGGAAGCTTTAAAAGCTGAGAGTGATGATATAAAGGTATCAATCTTTAGGCTTTCTGTGGTACTAGGAAAGAGTGGAGGAGCACTAAAGAGAATGTTACCCCCTTTTAAGATGGGTTTAGGTGGTGTTATAGGAAGTGGAAAACAACCCTTCTCATTTATCCATATAGAGGATTTAATGGAAGGATATAGGTTTGTTATTGAAAATAAATATAATGGTATATTTAACCTCTCTTCTCCACACCCTTGTACAAACATGGATCTTACAAAATCTTTGGGAAAGCACCTAAAAAGGTTTACAATTTTTACTGTTCCGGAATTTGTTTTAAAACTTATTTTTGGAGAGGGTTCAAAGGTTCTAACCGAAGGTCAGATTGCCATTCCCAAGAGGTTGGAAGATTTAAATTTTAATTTCAAATATAGAACCATTGATGAGGCAATAGAGAATATAGTTGGAGATAATTAGGATATAATTTAAGTGTACGGGTTTTATTATGAGAACATTAATAGTATTTTTATTTGTAACCATTGTTATTGCTATATCTATCCCTTTTTATGCAAAAGTTATTATTCTTACTCTTGTTCTGTTAGCATTTTTTAAAGATAAAAAAGATGATAAAAGAAAAAAGACCTTTTCTGAAGATGAGGTAAATAGATTTATTTCAAAAGATAAGGAAGTTTTCTATCTGGCAGAAAGACTCGATAATAGATTAACCATTGAAGATGTTACTCTCAATACCTCTTTAAATTATGAAGAGTCAAAAAGAATGCTTGAGTCATTTTCAAAGCAATCTATTGTAAAGCCCATGATGACAGATGATGGTATTTTTGTTTATCAATTTCCTAATATGCCTTATTGTCCAAAAGTTATAGATCTAACTAAAAGATCCAACAGTGAAATTCAAGAGGCTATTTTAACATTTGCCAGAATAAATGACAAAAAACTTTCAGTTGCAGCCATTGCTAAATGCACAACTCTTTCAGTTGATGATATTATAGTTATAATGGAGAGGTATTGTAAAAAGGGTATTGCCATAAAAGATGATACTAATCTTTTAACTTATAATTTCCCGGGGTTATTGAGTGAAGAGGAGAAGAAGCGTGCTAAAGATATCTGGTAGATTTAGGGTTGTAGAGGATTTTGAAAGAGATCTTTTTATTAAAGTTAGTGAAGAGCATGTAAAATCTCCCAAAGATTGGATAGAGGATTATAGGTATAGTGTTGATGAGTTTGAGGAGGTGTTAAATGATCTAAAATCTAACTTTGAAAAAGATAGGTTGTATCTTTCAGTTTTTGAGTATGAAAAAGATCTTTTGGGATTCCTCTGGGGAGAACTTAGAAGAGAGGAAAACTCTATTTATATAAACTCTCTATGGGTTGATAAGGATTATAGAAGATTGGGCGTTGGAAGGTTTCTCAAAGAGCAACTTACTATTTATGGAATGAGACATAAGTTTTCTCGTATAGATACAACTGTAAGTAGAAAAAATGTATCGATAATAAATCTAAATAGATCCTTGGGTTATGAGGAAGTAGAATCCCATAATGTTTTTGATTTTACTCTTTTTCCTGTCTTCCGAACAAGAAAAATCTTAAAATAGCAACTTCCAAATAATATGTAAGATAGTTATTTTTATATTTGCTTTTGGGTGTTAAAATGC
>PDON01000058.1 GCA_002742935.1 Candidatus Cloacimonadota bacterium
AAGAGATGTTTTTCTATCTCCAATGTATAAATTTCCCTCGTTATCAAACATCTTAAAGTATGGAGAGTAACAATTTGCCAAAGAATCTTTATTGTTTAAAAGATCAATACTAAACACTTCCGAAAGTTTTATCTCCTTAAAAATCTCTTCTCCACTGTTAGAGATATGTTTTACTCCATCTTTAACTTCAATTTTAGTATCTTTTTTGCCACATGAGATGATAAAAATAAGTACAGATAGAATGAGTAATACTTTTTTCATAAAAGCCTCCAAGTTTACTAAGTTTAAAAGTAGACCCTAACTAGATTTTAATTCTAGTCCTTAAATTAGATTATCAATAAAAAGAGTAAGCTTTTTAATTAGACAAACTTACTCTTTTTAACTGCAAATCTCTTCTAACTCTTTTTTTTGTAAATATTTTCCTAAATAGTAAGCAATAAGAAGCTGAATCAGTATGAACTTATTAGCTATTTCTAGATAGTTTAAATAGTCTAATAGAAGAAGAGTTATTGCAGCACTTAAAATAAATAATGCGTCATACTTAAATGTTATCGGTATTTTCATTTCTTTCTCTCTTAGTTTTTATGCTTTATAAAACCTGTTTCTTCATCATTCCCTCTTCCTGTATCAATCACAATAGTAACACCATCTACTGTAATTGTAACAATATCTGCTTTAGCTTGAGTAAATAAGCCAACGATGATTATGAATAAAAGAAGTATCTTTTTTATAATTATATCCTCTTTTTTTGCATTTTACAAAAAAAATTATTTAAATCAAAATTTAAGTTTTTTGCTCTAAACTGTTTTTGTGAGTTTTATAAATTATCTCTATTACAATAAGTATAAAATATTTTCTTGCTTTTTTTAGCTGTATTTTTACTTTAATAGTATACAATAAAAGTGAATAGAATAATGTCTTATTCTATAAAATTGAAAAAACTTATCATTCAGGAGATATTAAAAGGGGAATCTATACTAAGATTGTCAAGGTAGTTCTCTATATCCAGAAAAACCCTTTATGCTTGGAAGAGTAAGGGGTTTTCTTGTTTAAAACCCAGTGTTAGAGAAAGGGTTATATCTTTTGAAGAGAAGAGAAAAATAGTAGAACTTAAATCTTCTAACCCTAAAATTACTCTAAGAGAGATAAAGGAAAAATTGAACCTCTCTATATCTTTAAAATCAATATTTAGTTACATAAAAAGGGAAAACCTATCTAAATCCAGAGTTAAAATCAGTATAGAAAACTACAAAAACTACTACTCCCATAGTGTGGAAAAACTTGAATATTTATATAATAAACTAATCAAAACAAAAAAGTTTAATGAAACTATTGAAGCTAGATTCTGTTTCTTCCTAATATTTTATGATAAAGGTGTTTTAAAAAATGCTCTTGAAATAGCTGAATCTTTTCGTAGAAATATATCAAGAGTAACAGAAGCTTTAAAGGGAAAACCAAGGTTTAACTCTATAGAGTTGTATAGAATTTTAGGGGATTGTTACTACTCTAATGGAATGAAAGAGAAAGCAAAATCATATTATCAAAAATATCTTGAAAAAATTGATAAAACAATATCTTCAAAAGATAGGCAAGATAATATTTTAGGGTTAGCAAATCTTGTAATTCCCTACGATATGAAACAATCTAAAAATATAGTTTCACTTCTTAAAAGAGAGATTGGCACTATCATAGATACAAATGTAAGAAATAGAGTATACTGGGCTATAGGAGATTTCTATTTTGAATCTAGGCAGTATGAAAATGCAAAACTTTATTATGAAAAAGCATATAGAGATAGTAAAAGCAGTAAAATAAATAAAACTATTTCATACTTTGCTGTTGCAGTGTGTGAAAAGAACTTAGAATATCTTTCAAGTGCTTTAAAAAATTTAAAAAAAGCAAGTTTTTACAATAATAATGAAAGTGTAGATCTGGAACTTAAAGGAAAGATAGAAAAGGAGAAAGCTCTCATTTTTTTTAGGAAATTTAAAAAGAGAAAAGATATAGAGTACTTTATCAAAGCAAAAAAAATATTTATTGAGATAGGCGATAAAAAAGAACTTCTAGCCACTCTATTTAATATCTGTAGGTATTATAAATACTACGAAAATGATAAAGAGTATGATCTCAACTATAAAAAAATTTTAGAGATTGAGGTTAAAGATACAGAGATGAAAAAAAGGATATTAGATAAACTGGATAAGATTTAAGCTAAAACTTTTCTCTATGACGCAGTAATACGAAGTTTATCAACACTCTGTTTATACCCAGTTCAGGTTATTTTATCTATCTATCATATTGCATATACAAATAATAATAGATACCTTTTAATCAAGTGGTGTAAATTGGAATAATATATGGATTCAGTGGATAAATACCTAAAGGAGGATCTTAAAAGATTTGATATTAGATTGGAGAAACTTTTAAGATCAGAGATAAAATTTATTGATCTTATTGTCAGATATACGCTGAAAGTTAAAGGTAAAAGGGTTAGACCTATACTAATGATACTTTCAGCTACCCTTTTTGGTAAGGTTAAAAATGAAACTCTTGATTGTGGAATAACTATGGAGCTTCTTCACAATGCAACCTTAATGCACGATGATGTAGTTGATGGTGCTGATGAGAGAAGAGGTAGATTTACCATTGGTAAAATATGGAACAATAAAACAGCTATCCTTTTTGGGGACTATCTTCTTGCTAACTCTCTTATCTCTATTTTAAGGACTAGAGATTTTAGAGTAATGGATATTTTATCAAATATAAGTGAACAGCTCTCTAAGGGTGAGCTTATGCAGGTAATCAAGGCAAAAAAAGCTGATAGCGATGAGAAAAACTACTTTGATATTATAAACTATAAGACAGCTTCTTTAATATCAGGTTGTACAGAAATTGGAGCAATTACCGGTGGAGGAGATGAGAATCAGGTTAAAAAGATAAAAAAGTTTGGTAAGTATATAGGATTAGCATTTCAAGTTCAAGATGATATTTTAGATTTTATTGGAGATAAGAAGATTTTTGGAAAGGAGAGAGGTAAGGATATTAAGGAAAGAAAGATAACCTTACCTCTAATATATGCACTAAAAGAAGCTCCATTAAAAGAGAGTAAAGATATTGTAAAGAGGATAAAGCGAAAGATAAAGAGTAAGAGAGAGCTTGAGGAAATTATAGAGTTTGCCCATAAATATAATGGGATTTCTAGGGCTAAAGAGTATGTAAGATCAACTACTGAAAAGGGTATAGAGATACTTAATAGTTTAGAGGATATAGATTTGGAGGCTAGAGAGTATTTAATTAAATATTCAAGATATTTGGTTTCAAGAGTTATTTAGAATCTACTGAAAAATCTATCTTATATAATAATTAAACCTAGAAATTTAATTATTAATATTATATATGGTAGTTAACTCTGCCGAAACCGTTAAACTTGGAATCTTCTAAAAGAAGGATATTATATGAGTACGAGGAACCGATGTATCCTCTATTCGGAAACAATAAATATCCCATTCCAAAAAAAAAGTTTCCGACATAGCGGTGGAATCGGCAAACCCGATAGGGTTTGGGTTAACATTCTCGAAAATATTTTATGGCTTGGCTTTGCCCTAATTCTGCTTTTGTTTCTTTTGGCTACAAAAGAAGTACCGTAAAAAGTTTATAGATTTTGACAAAAATCTTAAAACTTTTCCCAGACTGATCGACAAAATTGAATCCTTCGAGGTATTCAGGGAACGAGCTTCTATACAGATATTACTCCAAATAAGGTCATAAAGATAGCAGAAAATATTTATCAAATAAAAGCAAAACTTCCAAACTCAAACAAAACGATAAAAAAAGCAGCCTATATAAGGGCTGCTTTTTTGTAATAATATTTCACAGTTGAAAGTTATTTTGTATTCATTACTAGTCTAAAACCAACGTTGAATCCACTAGCACTTGGAGGTCCATAACTACGGTTAGCAACTCTGGCACTTTTTTCATGATGTCGCCAACTACCGCCTCTGAAAACTCTCTTTTCTCCAGAACTAGGCCCTTGAGGATTATTGCTAGGGCTGTTGCTATAGTATTCTAAATCATACCAATCATTACACCATTCCCAAGCATTACCACTCATATCATAGATCTCAATCTCATTTGGCAGTTTCTGTCCAACAATATGACTCCCTTTTCCTCCATACATGTTGTTATCAGGATTTTCAGAATTACTGTAATACCAAGCAACTTCATCAAGATTGTTAGATCCTGCATATTTATATCCATTAGATGAATTACCACCACGAGCAGCATATTCCCATTCTGCCTCTGTTGGAAGTCTTCCATCTTTCCATTCACAATAAGCTTTTGCTCCATACCAAGTTACCAAGATAACAGGGTAATCATCTTTTCCTGATTTAGGAACAAAGACTCCATTGCTTTCTTCTATATGACAAGCTGGATCAGTAATATTAAGCCAAGTAGAACCACCCTCTTCTTGGTTACCTTCAGAGTTTAGAAATTCACAATATTCAGCATTAGTAACTTCATACTTGCTCATATAGAAAGAACCAACAGTAACTTCATGAACAGGTTTTTCATCCTCATTTCCGTAAGGATCATCTATAACATTACCCATATTAAAAGTTCCACCTTCAACTAGAATCATATCTTCCGGAACTGAACTTTCATTTACAACAACTTCCTTAACTTTTTCAGAAACTAACTCTCCACTATCCTTAACTTCCAATTTTACCATATAATTTCCGGCTGTATCATATGTATGAGTAGCAGTTTTTTCTGTTGTCCAATCAGTATCAAATTGGTTATCTCCATCAAAGTCAAAACGCACCATTAAGTCATCAATGGAATCCTCTTCATCACTAGAGTATGAAGCATCAAATGTAAATAGAGTTTCTATAGTTCCGTTTTCAGGATTTACCATAAAATCAGCAGTTGGAGCTGTATTAGGGATCTCATTTACAACAACTTCCTTAACTTTTTCAGAAATCATCTCTCCACTATCTTTAACTTCCAATTTTACCATATAATTTCCTACAGTATCATAGATATGAGTAGCGGTTTTTTCTGTTGTCCAATCAGTATCAAATTGGTTATCTCCATCAAAGTCAAAACGCACCATTAAATCATCAACTTCATCCTCTTCATCACTAGAGTATGAAGCATCAAATGTAAATAGAGTTTCTATAGTTCCATTTTCAGGGTTTACCATAAAATCAGCAGTTGGAGCTGTATTAACAATTTCAGGTTCTGTACTACTACTGTCATCATTACAACCAGCACATAGGATTAACAAAATTAAACTTGCTAAAAATAGCAAAGAAGTTTTGAGTTTTTTCATAAACTCGCCTCCATTTTTTTATTAAAAACTTAACTTTCTAAGTTACTTTAAATTTTTTAATTATCAGTTATACTCCAATTTTCTATAAAAATAATGATTATTATTAGTTCTCTTTTTTAATAATAAATTTAACAAAAAAAGGCTTTGGAAAAGTCATTAAAAATATTATCTATATAATAGATAGCCTTATAAGTATACCGTTTACACGAGAATTGTAAAGAGTTAACTTTAAACTATTTATTAAAATAAGGTCTAATGATTTCCATTAGTTTCTAAACTAAGTGTTATGGCGGTAAGTATTGTTGGTATCTATTCTTACAAAAGAAAGAGAGAGTTCAGAAGGTAGGTATAACGACTAAATGAGAAAGGTATTTACAAAGAGCATAATTTTAAGTTACTTAAAGTAATTCTTCATGCTAAAGTTAAGAAGTAAATTTGTGTCAAACCATAAGATAACATTGCTTATAGCTAAAATATGTCCCCCAAACTTTTACCCAGAGTTACTTTAAACTCCCATTATTAGGAGCAAAACAATAATAATTTAATCTCTTTTTAGTAAATTATATTACTGCGAACATAGTATAAACTATTGTCATAATAAAGTCAAGCAGATGATAGCAATAGTGAAAAATAGATTATATATGAAACTTTTCATATGTTAAACCGATCTTCTTTAACAATATTGTATAAAAAACAAATTAAACTCGGAGATTATTATGATTGATGATAGGTATCGTATTGAACATGACACCATGGGTGAGATTAAAGTTCCTATTCATAAATATTGGGGAGCTCAAACTCAAAGAAGTTTTGAAAACTTTAAAATAGGAGAAGAGAAGATCCCAAACAGTATGATTAGAGCCTTTGCTCTTTTAAAAAAATCTGTTGCTATGGTAAATAAGGATCTTAATCAGATAGATACTAAGATTGCAGATGCTATTATTAAAGCAGCTGAAGAGATAGCAGCTGGAACCCTATGTCAACACTTTCCTCTTTCAGTATGGCAAACCGGATCGGGAACTCAATCAAATATGAATATGAATGAAGTTATAGCCAACAGGGCAACGGAAATTCTTGGTGGAAACTTTAAAGAGGAAAAAATTGTTCATCCAAATGATCATGTTAATATGGGGCAAAGTTCAAACGATACCTTTCCTACAGCAATGCATATAGCGGCGGTAATAGCTATTGAAGATAAACTATTACCTTCATTAGATGCACTTTATCAAACACTAAAAAGTAAATCTGAAGAGTATAGTTCAATTGTGAAAATTGGAAGAACTCACCTTCAAGATGCAACCCCTCTAACTATGGGGCAAGAGGTTTCAGGTTGGGCTGCAATGCTTGAAAAATCCAAAGAGATGATAGTTCTTGGTTTGGATAGAATAAGAGAGCTTGCTTTAGGTGGTACAGCAGTAGGAACAGGATTAAATGCACATTATGAGCTTCCGGAAAGATTTGCAAAAAAGATTAGTGAGATTACGGGTAAAAAATTTATTACATCTTCAAATAAATTTCATGCCTTAAGTAGTCATGATGGTTTGGTATTTCTTCATGGTGCATTAAAAGCTTTAGCAACAGATTTAATGAAGATTGTAAACGATGTAAGATGGCTTGCCTCAGGTCCTAGATGTGGTATAGGTGAACTTGAAATACCTGCAAATGAGCCGGGAAGTTCCATAATGCCCGGAAAGGTAAATCCTACCCAAGCAGAAGCAGTGTCAATGGTTGCATGTCAAGTTTTTGGTAATGATTCAACCATAGCTTTTGCATCCAGTCAGGGAAATTTTGAGTTAAATGCCTATAAGCCTGTTATTATCTACAATTTTCAACAATCGGTTTGGCTACTTACAGACGCAATGAAATCTTTTAATAAGAATTGTGCTGTAGGAATAAAACCAAATATTGAAAATATTGAGAAAAATTTAAGTAATTCTCTAATGCTTGTTACGGCATTAAATCCATACATAGGTTATGAAAATGCCGCAAAAATTGCAAAGAAAGCTTATGTTGATAACAGTACGCTAAAGGAAGCCGCTATTAAGTTAAATCTCCTTACTGAAGAGGAGTTTGAGAGATATGTTAGGCCTGAAGATATGACAAAACCAAGGAGATAACCCCTCAGAACGGCTAGAAACTTCGTATTTCTTCGTTGAAGTAAGTTTTCTGTTGCTCACTTACTAATTGTAAGCTCCGCTACTCAAACTTACTTCGCCTTGAACTACTTGTTTCTAGCCGTTCTGGTTTTAGTTTATAGTTTCTTCTTTTCAGCTATTTTTCTGTTACTCATTTACTAATTGTAAGCTCCGCTACTCAAACTTACTTCGCCTTGAACTACTTGTTTCTAGCCGTTCTAGTTTTAGTTTATAGTTTCTTCTTTCCAGCTATTTTTTCATTGCTCACTTACTAATTGTAATCTCTACTACTTGTTAATGCTATCTTAAATATTAACTGTTTTGCCAAAATAAAAGTTAACAGTTTTGCTGATAGTTTTTATAATAATTTCAAAATGAATTGGGATTATT
>PDON01000038.1 GCA_002742935.1 Candidatus Cloacimonadota bacterium
GTTTATTCTAACTCTAAGATCTATATTTGCTAAAATACCAAAAAATCTTGGAACAGGTAAATATGAGAGTTACTACCATACGGTTATCTATTTAATCTTAAAGTTTATGGGTATCCATATAAAAGTAGAGGAAAGAACCAATCACGGTATAATAGATGCTGTTGTAGAAACAGATACTTCTATATATGTAATGGAATTTAAGATGAGCGATGCTAAATCTGCTATTGCTCAAATAAAAGAGAAAAAATACTACGAACCTTATATGGCTGATAAGAGAAAAGTTATCTGTATGGGAATAGCTTTTAATGAGAAGGATAGAAATGTAAAAGATTTTGAAGTGGTGAGTTTAGAGGAGATTTTGGAAGATTATTAATTTGTATTTGATAAAAATCTTAAAACTCTGTTTTTTTAAGGCAACCTCATTATCTATTCTCTCTTCTAAGATCCATAACATTTATGATTGCTATAACAGCAATGGTTCCTATTATTGAGTAGATTAAACCTGCCGATTGCAAACTCAAACTAAGAGAGTATTTATCAATTAAGTATCCGTATAGTGGAGCAAATAGTGAATATATCAATCTAACCATTAAGCTTTTTATTGAAAGTGTTGTTGCCCTTTTATCTGAACTAACCTCATTATGAATATAGTAATCGAGTACCGGAAGATTTATACCTCTTATGAAATAGGTTGTTAGTATAAATATTATACCTATAAAGATATTAGTTGAGAAAGAGAGACCAAAAAATCCTACTATTATAAAAACTATTAATGATATCATGCTGTTTCTCTTTCCTATCAAATTAACAAATTTTAATCCTAAAATTGCATAGATTCCTGAAGCAAATTGCATAATAGCCCATATTACTCCATAGTAGAAAGGGTCTAGGTTTATATGTTTAAAGAAAAATTGTGAAAACCAAGCCATATTTAAGGTTACAGCACCAAGAACAGCTCCCAGTAAAATTAGCCATTTAACCTTTTTATTATCGTAAAGAGCATATTTTATAACTATAAAAAGATTTTTTAATCTATCGGTTTTTATTCTTTCAACCTTAGGTTCTACCAAAAGTAGTGATATTAAAACACCTATAAACAAAACTAATATTCTTCCATATACGGTATAAACAACTGCATAAGAGGCTATAAAACCTCCTGCAATACCTGAAAAACCTTCGGAAAAGTTTCCATAAGATCTGTATCTACTTATCAGTTTTTGAAAGCTACTCTCTTTCTTTAGAGAGAGTAGAGAATCATAAAATAGAGCAGAATCACAACCGGAGATAAAGCTTGCTCCAACCCCTAGAAATATTTCAGCAATAAGAAAATAGTAGTATCCGGGAAATAGAAAGAAGATTGTACCTATTAGTGATAGTATAAGTCCACTTACTATAGAGTTTTTCCTGCCCCAAAGATCGGCTAAGTATCCCGATGGTATCTCAAAGATTACTATTGATACTGCATAGTAGGAGGTAAGTTTTAAAATCTCTTCTCCGTTTAATCCGTTTTCCGTAAAAAATAGCACGGTTACCGGAAGCATTAAAACAAACCATTTTAAAATGTATATAATGTTTAAAAGTTTTAAGTTTCTCTCAAATCCTTTTTCCAAAATTTTCTCGATTCTTTAGTTTGGTTATATATAAAAAATGGGTAAAGAAACTTACCACCTAAAATAGTCAATGTTTTTAACTAGGGTTTACTGAAAAGTCATTAAAGTAGATATTTTTGAAAAATAGATTCTAGAACTCCATTTTTCTCTCCATATCATTTAAACTCTTTGGTAGTTCTTTCTCCACAAATCAAGTTGAATAATAACCCAATTTTATGAAGAATGTCCATATTTTTTTATATTTTGTCAATGGGATAATATTGTATCTAGCTTTGCTCTTTAATTATGGTCTACTGAAAAAGTGTAAAGCAAAGAAGTTATGAAAAGGTAGTTCTAAAGGAACATAGCCTACAATAATAGTTAAGACTGTAGATAAACTTCCTATTACTGTGTTATTGATTTTTTGGCATAGATTGCCTATTATTCTAGAGTGAAATTGGATAAAAAATAATTTCTGTACTACTCGTTTCTAGCCAGTCTGACTTTTTAAATAACCTCAACCTCCAAAAATGGAGGTTGAGGTACTTTATTTAAGATTTTAAAATAATATCAAATTTTAATTAGATGTAGATCCTTTAGTATTAGATCTGTTTACTATCCAAAGTATTCACCAAGACCTTCAGCGGTAGGTTTCATGGATTTATCCCCTTCATTCCAGTTTGCAGGGCAAACCTCTCCGTGCTTTTCTGTAAATTGAAGAGCATCAACCAATCTTATTAATTCATCTACATTTCTTCCAATATCTGTATTGTTTATACTTTGATGTTGAACAACACCCTCTTTATCAATCAAAAAATTAGCTCTGAAAGCTATTCCTGCTCCTGGAACTTCAACATCATAATCTCTTGTTATTGTTTTATTTAAATCAGCAATAAGAGGATATGTAGTTCCTTCAATACCACCTTGAGATTTTGGTGTTTTTACCCAGTTAAAGTGTGAGAATTGAGAATCTATAGAAACACCTATAACCTCTACTCCTCTTTTCTTAAACTCTTCCAACTTGTTTTGGAAGGCATGAATTTCCGTTGGGCAAACAAAAGTAAAATCTAGAGGGTAGAAAAATAGTAAAACATATTTACCTTTATAATCAGAAAGTGATATCTCTTTAAATTCATTTCCATTTACTAATGCTGTTGCTTTAAAATCAGGTGCTTTTCTTCCTACGAGTACCATAATATCTCCTTTATTTTTAGTAATCTCTTTGTTTTCTAAGTTACAGTAAATATATAGAAATAAAGTTGTTGAAAGTATGAGTATTCTAACCATCAAAAAAGAAAATAATTTACGCCATATTCGTATTTTAAGATTCCTAGTCTTGCAAATAATGTTTTTTATCATTAACTTAAGCTCCTTAAGTAAAACGATGGAGAGAATGAATGATTACTATTAATGATTATGTTATTTCAGAAAAAGAGTTTGATTTTGCAATGCTTGATTTTAAAAATCAGCACAGAACTCAAAAGTTAAATCAACAGCAGGTTCAATTTATTGCAGACCAGCTTATTGATGCAAAGCTTCTTCTTGATGAGTCTAAGAGATCTAATATTGTTGTTGATGAGAAAGAGATTGATGTAACTGTTGAAAATATTAAGAAGCAGATGGGTTCAGAAGAGGTATTGAATCAATACCTTCAAAACAATGGAATTGATATGGATTCATTTAGAGAAAAGCTAAGAGGTAATATGGCTTTAACTAAATATATCCAAACAAATTTTATAAATCAGATAAATGTTTCCGATGAGGATGCTGAAAAGTACTACAATGAAAACAGAGCTAAGTTTGTTGTTGAAAAGCAGGTTAAAGCTCAACATATTCTTTTCTCTCCTGAGCATGAGGCAAAGGCTAAAGAAGTTAAGGTTAAAATTGAATCCGGTGAAGATTTTGCTAAACTTGCTAAGGAGTTTTCAAGCTGCCCAAGTGGTCAAAATGGTGGCGATTTAGGATTTTTTGGAAAAGGACAAATGGTTAAAGAGTTTGAGGATGCTGCTTTTTCTGCTGAAGTTAATAAAGTTGTAGGTCCTGTAAAAACTCAATTTGGATATCATCTTATAAATGTAAGTGATAAGGTTGAGAACAAAGAGTACTCTTTAGATGAGGTTAGAGAGAATCTTAAAAAAGATATGAAAAACTCAATTGCTAATCACCACATTAAGAAAAAAGTTGATGAACTAAGATCTCAAAATAAGATCTCTATTGATATGAATCTTCTAAAAGAGAAATCTTAAAAAGTTTTTAACTATTACTTTTATATTTTTTGTTGTGCTTTGACTCTACGGTCAATCTTACCCTCCATATCCGTGGAGGGTAATTACTTTAGTAATATTAGTTTAATTTGTTTATATTGTAGTAGTGCTTGTAAAATCTATTATCAAGGAAGTGTATCTATATGTTAAGAACTGTAATATTAACTCTTGCTCTTTCCTCTCTTATTTTAGCTAAAACAGGAGAGGAGTATTTTAAGGAAAAAAAGTTTGAGAAGGCTATTGAAGAGAGTAATAAAATTTTAAAGTTAAATCCAAAAGATTTTAGAGCTCTTAGGGTTAGAGCGAAATCTTACAGAGCTTTGGGTGACTATAAAAATTCAAATTTAGATTATTTAAAACTGCTTCAAATGGATAGTGATAAGGAGCAGGGTGTCTCTTTCTTGGTTGAGAGGGGAGCTTATTTAAAGAGTGTAGGAGATACCTCTTTTGTAGATCTTTATAAAAAAGGTTTAGAAATTGATGGTGGAAATATTGATATCCTTAACCAGTTATCAACCTACTATTTAAGTAAAAAAGATTACTCAAGAAGTTTAAAATATTTGGATAGAGAGTATGAGGAAAATTCATCTCTTAAAGTGATGGCAAAAATTGCCAAGTGTAACTTTATGCTAAAAAATTATGATAGATCTGCCGAGAGTTATACGATAATTTTAGATAATAGTAAAAAATCTGCCGATCTTTTTTATAATAGGGGACTATCTTACTTTTATGGTAAACATAATAGTTATGCTTACAATGATTTTTTGGAAGCTATAAATATTGATCCTAACTATGTGAAAGCTTATAATAGTTTGGCTAAAATTGATCTTCTTGAAAAAAGATTTGATGATAGTATAAAGCACTATTCAAAATCAATTGATATTGATCCAAATAATTTTGATACATATTATAAGAGATCAAAAGCTTACTTATATAAAAAGCAGCTTAAAAAAGCTGCTTCTGATTTAAAAAGATATTTAAAACTTGGGGGAAAAAGTATAAAGAATCCTAAAAAGATACAAGATCTTATTGATCAATTGAATGCCTAGTCTGTTCTTCAATAACTTCATTCGCAATCTTTTCTGTTACCTCATCACTGAGGTAAAATCCAAATTTCAAACGATCTTTTATAGCTTCTAATCTCTCTTCTTTAGCTCTTTTTATTTTTGAGAGAGCTAATTCTGTTTTTTCAAGAACTAGCTCATCTCCATTAACTTTCTTTTGAAGCTGAAAGCTATCTTTAATCTCTTTTCTGTCTTTAGGATCCTCTATACTATGAAGATTGCTACTAATATTAGCTCTCTTTACTAATTTGTTAAATAGTGTTGGGGTTATATTTAACTTATCAATCTTCATGCTTTTCCCTAAAAAAATATTAACAAATAACCAATTTTGTTATTCGTACCGGATGAGCAATTCCGGCACAAATATACAAGAAAGAAAAAAATGGCGTGGAACTAAGTAAAGGAGCAATTTTACTTAATTCCAAAGTACTATCCAATCAACTGAGAAACCATATTCGGCAGGCTGTTAGCTTGCGATAGCATACTGATACCTGAGTTGAACAGAATTTGGGCTCTTGTGAATTCTGTCATTTCTGCAGCAATATCAGCATCTCTAATCTGGCTTTCAGATGCTTGAGCATTTTCATGGGATATTTGAAGTTGTAAAATATTGTTTTGCAACCTCTTAACTACTGCACCAATGAAGGTTCTAGTAGTATCCTTTGATGTGATGGCGTTATCAATTTCGTCAATTGCACTTTGAGCAACAGCGGTATCTGTAACCTTTGTATCTGCAAGACCTAATTGTTCAGCAGTAGCACCACCTATATTTACATAGTAGTAGTCTTCGCCTTCAGTATTGTTGGCTCCAATATGGAACTTTATAGAGTTTCCATCGTGTTTTGTGCTGATTCTGTTTCCACTTCTACTACCTGCACCCGATCCGGACAAACTACCATCCAAAAGGTTTTTTGTGTTGTAGTTTGTAACTTGGGCGATTCTTGTGATCTCTGACTTTAGCTGTTGGAATTCAACATCTATAAACTCCCTGTCATTTGATGTTAAAGCTCCGTTTGATGCTTCAACTGCCAAAGCACGCATCCTAATGAGCTTTTCATCAATAACCTGAAGTGATCCTTCGGCTGTAGCTAGCATATTAATGTTATAGTTAGCATTTCTCTCAGCTTCTACCATTCCAGATATCTGTGCTCTGAACTTTTCAGAAACAGCCAAACCGGCTGCATCTTCCCAAGAGTTGTTAATTCTTAGTCCAGAAGATAATCTGTTTACCGAAGTGTCAAGAGATCTTTGAGCCATACCAATATTCCTTTGTGCCGTCATAGACAGAATATTGTGGTTTATTCTTGTACTCATATTTCTCTCCTTCCCTGATTTCACTTCAGAGATTTTTTTATCTCTGTTTTTTTTATTGGTTATTTGTTAATTTGTTAAACCTTTATCCTATAAGTTGAGATACCATTTGAGGTAAGTTGTTTGCTTGAGAAAGCATACTTATTCCTGAGTTAAATAAAATTTGAGCTCTGGTAAAGTTTGCCATTTCTTGAGCAATATCTGCATCCCTAATCTGACTTTCGGAAGATTGTGCATTTTCGTGAGATACTTGAAGTTCGTTAATGGTACTCTGTAATCTGTTAACAACAGCACCTATATGTGCTCTTGATGTATCTTTAGAAGTTATGGCATCATCTATTAAATCAATTGCATGCTGAGATGTTGCTGTATTTAAAATATCTGAGTTGTCAATACCCAAATGTTTAGCAGTAGCACCACCTATATTTACATAGTAATAATCTTCTGTCTCTCTATTATTTGCACCTATGTGGAACTTTAAATTTCTTCCATCATGTTTTGTGCTTGTTCCATTAACTGCCCCTTTGGAACCTGAAAGAGAACCGTCAATAAGACTTATTCCATTATAATTTGTAACCTTAGCAATTCTGGTGATTTCAGATTTTAATTGCTGATACTCAACATCCAAAAACTCTCTATCGCTATTAGATAAAGAACCGTTTGAAGCTTCAATAGCCAACGATCTCATCCTAATAAGTTTTTCATCAATTACCGATAAAGCACCTTCAGCTGTTGCTAAAAGATTTATATCGTAGTTAGCATTTCTTTCGGCTTCAACCATTCCGGAAATTTGTGCTCTGAACTTTTCAGAAACGGCAATTCCTGCTGGATCTTCCCAAGAGCTGTTTAGCCTTAAACCCGAAGATAATCTTGCTACAGCAGTATCCATATCCAGCTGAGATCTTTGAAGAGATCTTTGTGCTGACATTGATAATATATTATGGTTTATACGAGTACTCATTAGAACTCCTCCAAAACAATTCTACCTCTTTGTGTTATCTAGTATTGCATGTTTTATGCCAATAATTAGATAATAGAGCTAAAACTTAAGCTTTCTCTTTTAATTTTTTCATTTCAGGTAGATTTTCAACCAATTGAGAAAGTACCCAGTCAGCTTGCTTATCAGCTTCCTCTCTTGTTTCAGCCGGTTTTAATCCAACTTTTCTTGCAAGCTCTTTTCCCTCATCTGTTAGAGCGTTTAAAGACATTAGTTCTTTATACTCACCAAATGATCTCAAATCTCCATTAGGCTTTAGACAAAAACTACAATACTTTGATGTTAGATCGCTGTTAGCAAACTCTTGAACCTTTGTCATCTCTCTACCGCAATTATCACATTTTATCATAACTACCTCTTTTTGGTTTTTTCTCTGGAGATGTATTTTGCAATTAGCATGCCATTATTACAATTTCTTAGGATTTATATTAAAATATTAGTGTATCCTTTAAAATTTGTGCTATTTAAAGCGTGAAAATGTAGATTATTAGGCAAAAAGGATCTGATAATTTTTTGTAGATCTGATCTTTTTTACCTTTAAGTAACTCCTGCTTCTAAAAGATGGAAAACTCTAAAAGTTATATTAACTCTAATTTAAGAGGTTTAGCTTTCAGGTTTAAATAAAGGCTTTATATTGAACTCAGGTTAAAGTATAGTTTTATCATGGGATTATAAGTAGTGATACGAAAGTTATGATAGTTGGAAATATTTACTATTGAAACTTTGGAGTAGCTTTGAAAAGAATATCCTCTCCTAAAAACTCAAAATCTTTATCTTCAAAAGTAAGGGCTTTATTCATATTATCTATACCTAAATCTCCTACAAAGCTGTTACCATTGCCAACAAGTTTGGGAGCTATAAAAATATGAACTCTATCAATTAGGTTTAACTTTAATAGTGAGGTGTTTATCATTTTCCCACCCTCAACAAGAACAGATAATATATTTAGGTTGTATAGTTTCTCTTTTACTAAGGAAAGATCTACAAAACCATCTTTACTCTTTACCTTATATATATTGACACCTTTATCTTGAAACTGTTTTACCTTGTACTCTTTTGCCCTTTCAGTGGTAAAAACAATAGTTTTTTTCCTGTCTGGATCCGAAAAGAGACTATAGTTAAGGTCAAGAGAGAGATCTTCATCAATGACAACTCTGTAAGGTGTTCTTCCTATCTTTTTCCCATTTGGATCTCTAACTGTTAAAGAGGGGTTATCTGAAATTACAGTATTTTTTCCTACCAAAACAGCATCAAACATTAATCTGTAGATATGAACAAGCTCTCTACTTTTTTGAGATGTTATCCATTTTGAACTTCCAGAGGATGTTGATATTGCTCCATCAAGAGTTATAGCAGATTTCATTACAAAATATGAAGATTTTTTCCCTATATGGTGAAAAAAATGTCTATTTATATCAAAACATTCATTTTTAAGTATATCCGTAATTACCTCAATACCACTTTCTCTCAACCTTTTTATGCCGGAGCCATCTACCTTACTGTTGTAATCTCTAATCCCTATAATTACTCTTTTGAATCCCTCTTTTATTATTCTTTCACTACAAGGTGGTGTTTTCCCATAGTGATTACAGGGTTCAAGAGTTACATATATATCCGCATCTTTACAACTTTCACTACAGTTTTCAATAGCATTAACTTCTGCATGATTTTCTCCATATTTAAGATGTGCTCCCCTACCTATAATCTTTCCATTTTTAACAATAATAGCACCTACATATGGGTTGGGAGTAACATTTCCAAAACCCTTTTTTGCCTCCTTCAAGGCTTCATACATATAATTAATATCAATATTCATCTTTAAATTCACTTTGAATAATTATTTTTTCTTAATATAATATAGAGTCTATATTAACTCAAACACCTAAAGTTTAATTATAGTTTTTTAGGAAAGCTTTCATAAATATTTGGTTTTGATTTTTTATTGATTAACCTAGTTAAGGTTTAAACTTCTATCTGAATAATTTTTAGAAGATACCTTTATTAAAAAATGATATAGAAGAGAGGTAAATTATGAATTTTCCCCCGCCCTTTTACAGGTGGAGACCACACCCATGGCACGGATTAGATGTAGGAGTTAATCCTCCTGAAGAGTTGAACGCATATATTGAGATAACACCTTTTGATTCCGTAAAGTATGAGGTTGATAAAAAGACCGGTTATATTAAAGTTGACAGACCTAATAGAACATCTTCTCAACCTCCTGCACTATACGGTTTTATACCAAAAACATATTGTGGAAGAAGGGTTAAAACTCTATCGCCAAAATCTAAAAAAGGTGATGGAGATCCTTTGGATATATGTGTAGTAAGCGAAAGACCTATCACAAAATCTGATGTTATATTGAGGGTTAAAGTTGTTGGTGGATTTCAGATGATAGATAATGGTGAAGCTGACGATAAAATTATTGCTGTTCTTATTAATGATAATATATGGGGAAATGTAAACTCTATAGAGGATCTTCCCGAAGCATTGATTGAGAGAATGAAACATTACTTTTTAACATACAAGATCTCTCCTGATAATCAAGATATTGTTACTATCGAAAGAACTTACGATAAGACCCATGCGTTAGAGGTTGTTAAAGCATCAATGATGGACTATACAGAGGAGTACGGAGACTAGGTAATAGTTACCCCGTATTTTTCTTGAAAAATTATAAACAGAGAAGTTTCGGCAAAGTTTATTTGGCTTATCTTTTAATTGATTGTATAAGGGTAAACTTTAATGCCGAAGCTTTTTATTTTTTTATATAAACCATTCTTTTTAATAGTAAAGATTTTAGATTGTTAATACTTTAAATATAATTGTTTGTTGTGTAATTTGTGATATAAACATTGTTTGTCTGCTTTTTTGTTTCTAGAATTAAGCTGTTTTTTTCGGGTGTTTTAAATTTTCCTGTTGGCATGTTAGTTGCTGATATATTTATCAGCGAAATGTTGATGTAGAAAAAATTATGATATAACATCAGGAGGAATTATGAGTACCAGGATAAATCATAACATCCTGTCAATGTCCGCTCAAAGGCATATAGGACAGTCTCAACACTCAATGGATCAAGCGGTAAATAGATTGTCATCAGGGTTAAGAATTAATAACTCTTGGGATGATCCTGCCGGTTTAGCAGTATCTGAAAGGTTTAGAGCTCAGATAGCAGGTATGGTAGAAGCTGAGAGAAATGCCAATTACAATATTAATCTATTAGCTACAGCTGAGGGAGCTCTCTCTATAATTGATGAAAAGCTCATTAGAATGAGATCACTGGCTGTTGAAGCATCAAATGGTGCTCTAACTCATAGAGACAGAGAATTTTTGGATGTTGAGTATCAGCAATTGAAATCTGAAATTACCAGAATTGCCAAGGTTACAAATTATAACACTTTCCATTTGTTAGATGGTTCTCTGTCTGCTTCTCCATCAATGGGAGGAGAGCTTGGTAACTTAACCTCATCTGAAGCCAATGAGAGATCTCTTAAGTTCCATATTGGAGCTAATAATGAGGTTAATAATGATTACTACTATGTGAATATAGGAGGAGCAAGAGCAGAGGATTTAGGAGTTGCAGATTCAAATATTCTTGATACTTCATCCTCACAGAACGCAATTGATTTTATAGATAGTGCAATTGAATCTAAAGATACTACCAGGACATTTATAGGTGCACTTGTAAACAGACTACAAAGTACAATTGTTGAGCTTCAGGTATCTAAAGAGAATGCTCAATCTTCTGAAACTCAAATTAGAGACGCTGATATTGCTGCAGAGATGGCAAACTTTACCAGAGCTCAAATTCTTTTCAACTCAGGAATAAGTATGCTTACTCAAGCAAACAACTTACCTCAAATGGTAGCTCAACTTATAGGATAAAGGTTTAGCAGGTTAGTTTAGTATATCATTAAAGGTAATGGTAAAAGCTTCCGATAATCTTATATGAAGTATTTACCTTTCTACTTAATAATTAGGTGGAGAAAATTATGCCCGATACTCAAATCACCGGATTAAGTTCAGGGATTCAATGGAAAGATACCGTAGATCAATTGATGCAGATTGAAAGGCAGCCTCTTATAAAAAAGCAGAAGCGTGTAAAAGAGTATGAGGAAAAAAAATCTGCATGGTCACAGATAAGTACCCAATTGAATGCTTTAAAAACAACACTTGAAGGTATGGATACTCTTTCAGAATTAAGTGTTAAAAAAGCTGTTTCTACAAATAGTAAAACTCTTTCTGTAAGGGCAAATGAGAAGGCAACTCCGGGTAACTACTCAGTCGAAATACTACAAAAAGCTAATGGGCATAAACTGATCTCTGAAGGTTTTTCTTCTACTTCAGATCCTATTTTTACATCGGAAGGTACATTTACAATAGAAGGTTATAGTGGAGAGGAGATTAGTTTTGACGTAAATACTGAAACTAATCTTTCCGAGCTAAAGAATAAGATTAATAATAATACCAAGTCTGATGTAACTGCATCTATTATGAATGACGGTACAAACTATAGACTTATCTTGACATCTAAAAATACAGGTTTAAAATCCGCCGTAACATTGGGTGGAACAGCTACAATGGAAGTAGATTTTAGAGATGTTGCAATATCTGATTTTAAGAGAAATAAACAAAATATTGGTACTGCTTCCATACAATCTTACGGGAAAAATTTTCAAGGTATTTCAAATGAGTACACATTTACCGTTGATTCAGTAAACGGAGGAGAGGGAGAAGGTACGATTGGTGTAGACAATATATCTCTCTCTGTTAGAGATATTAATGGAAATCTTATTAAATCAATAGAGCTTGACAGCAATTATGTAGCAGGAACAAAAATCTCCATAACTGACGATATAGAAATCTCTTTTGATTCTGGAACATTGGCTAAATCTTCAACAGTTAGTGATACATATACTTTAGAAACAACAGATCCTACTGCAAGAGATTCTATTATTGAGGTTGAAAATATTAGGGTTTCCAATGAGTCCAATGCTGTTAAAAATGTAATAGAGGGTGTTACACTTAACTTAAATGATATTACTGAAGAAAATAGTCCAATTAATGTTACAATTGAGAATGATATTAGTGGTGTTAAAGCTTTAATAAGCGATTTTGCCGAAAAGTACAACTCAGTTATAAATACTGTAAGAGGTTATCAAAAGTGGGATGAAGAACTTAAAAAAGGTGGACCACTTTTTGGTGATTCAAGGGCTACGGATATAATTACTAAATTAAATAGTTTACTTAGTAACATTAATGCAGGTATTGATGAATCCCAATACTATAAAACTATATCCCAAGTAGGGGTTTCCATAAAGAGTGAAGGGAAAATTTCCATAGATTCCAAAAAACTTGACGACTCTCTAAAAGATAATTTTCAAGAGGTATTAAAACTGTTTGGTTTTGATTATGAATTTACCGGTGAAGGCAGTGATAAGTTTATATATAAAAAGCGTACAAACAATACAATTGGTGGTAAATACAATATAGATGTAAATATAGTTGATGGGAAAATAACATCTGCTAAAATTGATGGAGTAGATGCCAAGGTTGAAGGTAGTTTTATAACCGGTAAAAAGGGAAATGGTGCTGTAGGTTTAATGATTGAAGTTGATAGATCTGTGGATGGTAACTTTAGTTCTGAAGTTAGGGTTTCCACCGGTAAAAATATAGAGCTTATAAATGAGGTTTATGAGTTTACCAAAAATGGGTCTTTGGATAGTGAAAAGGGTAAGATTTACTATATAAACAATAGTATTGATACATCTATTGAAAGTTTGAATGATCAGATAAGATCTATGGAGTACAGGTTAGAGAAGACAAGAGAACTTATGGAAAAGAAGTGGCTTGCAATGGAATCTGCATTGACTAAATTAAAAGGTCAATCATCAAGAGTACAAGCTATGCAGGGGTAGGAGATAAATATGGCACTTTTGAACAATCCTTATAATAGTTACAAATCCAATAAAGTGATCACTGCAAATAGAGTAGATTTGGTTGTGATGCTTTATGATGCGGCAATAAAATTTATAAAAGAGTTTAAAATTTGTTTAATTGAAAATAAGTTTCAAGAGAGATCAAAATATTTAGATGATTCTCTAGCTATTATTCATGAGCTTAAAATGTCAATAAATCCCAGTTATAATAAGAAGCTTGCAGGAAATCTTATATCTATTTACAACTATGTATCAACAGAGCTTACAAATGCAAATATAAATAACGATCCTCAAAATCTTGATGTTTTGGTTCAAGTTCTAGATGAGGTTCGTATAGGTTGGGTTGAAGCGGGTAAAATAGAAAAGGGTAAGTTAAGGAAAGATTATGTTGTAAGGTAAAAGTGTTTTATACCTTTTTTCCTCTTTTTAAATATGCTCTACTGAAAAAGCATTAAGTTGATTTTATTTTAAATATATCTATACAACTCGTTAAATAGTTTGTTTTTCACCTTTTTTAGTAGATCCTGACTAATAATCTGTTTCCAACTCCTACTTTTATTTATTATATTTACTCTATGAAAAAGATTGAAACTTTAAGAAAAGATATAGATAAGATTGATAAGAAGATAGTAGAGCTTTTAAGTGAAAGGCTTGAAATTATAAAGCATTTGACACCTTTAAAAACCACTATTCAAGATTCTGGAAGAGAGAGTAATATATTGAATAGGATTTCGGAAGTAGATACTTTAAATAGTTGTTATATATTACCGATATTTAAAGAAATATTTGCTCAGTCTAAGCTTATGCAGAAAAAAATAAGAGAAGATTTAGACCTTTAATAGAGTTTGAATTTGGCTTTGTTGTATCTTTTTAATTGGCATTAAGATTAGCTCTCTATAACTTATCCATCTGTAAGCTCCACTTATAAAATAGTTTTTTCTTTAATTTCCGTATTTATGATTTTTTAAAAATAGCCTCTATAATAGAGTTTACTTTAGAAAAACTTTAAATAAAACTTAAATTTATATATGAAAGATAGATAATGATACTGATACTTACACCTCCATTTATGAAGCCTAATATTCCTCACCTTCCACCACTCTCTTTAAAGGGGGGATTAAAAGAGTCGGGTATTGAATCGAAATATATTGATCTTTCAATAAGGGTTATTTTGGATATTTTGTCAAAAGATTCCCTTTCTAAACTTTTTGATATGATAGAGGTTTCAAAACTTGATGAGGATCAATATATACTATACAGTAGAAGAGATTTATATATTGAAAAAGTTGATACTGTTATAGATTTTCTTCAAAAAAAGAACGATAATCTTGCTTACAAGATAAATAATAGAGAGTTCTTACCGGAAAGTATCAATTTTGATATGTTGGATGTTTTAGATAATGATTTTATAGATTTGTTAGATATTTCAGAAAGTGGAAAATATTTGGCAACCCTTTTTGTTAAAGATATACTAAGTTTTTTATCTTCAACTATAATTCCTAATCTAAGAGTAGATGTTTTTGAGAATAGTTTTATTAAAGAGAAGTTTTCATTGGATAAAATTTTAAAAGAGCTGGAGAGTAATAACCCTCTAAGTAATTTTATAGAAGCCTCTCTTGAAAAAATAGATTTTACTGACTTTAGAGTAGTTTCTATTATGGTTGATTCTCCAAGGAATCTCTTTTCTGCTCTATTTATCTCTAGGTGGATTAAAAACAATGTAAAAGATATAAAAATAGTATTTTATAGTGATTTTTTAAATAATATTACAGATGGTTTAGACAGGAGAAAAGTTTTTGGTTTTACCGACTATATAGTATCTGATTTAAAAAAAGATCCTCTTATTAGTATTTATAAAGATTCCCTTGGTAAGGATAATAGTTTAACCAATGTTACCTTTATGGAAAGTGGCGAGATTGTAGAGTCTGTTTTAAAAGATCTTGACATATATCCAATAGATTACACAGGTATTGATTGCAGGGAGTATATATCATTTTTTGATAGATTAGAGTTCCCTTCTAAATTTCTGTATGAAAATGATTGGAATAGAGTGATAATCTCTAATGGTTTGTATCAGAAAGATTTTATATTTAATGATTTTTCGACAGATTTTAACTCTAATCAATCGTTTAATCTTGAAAGAGTTATCTCCAATATAAAAGACTCTATTAGAGTTACAGGTTCTAGATCTTTTTACTTTATGGATAAAACTCTCTCACCCTCTATAATTAAAAAAGTTGCTTTAGAGTTGGTAAGAGAAAACATAGATATTACTTGGGTTGGTAATGTATCCATTGATAGAGATTTTACGGAAGATCTTGCTTTTCTATCGTCAAAATCAGGATGTATTGGAGTTAACTTAGATTTTGGAGTTATTAGCGAGAGGGTGATTTCTTTAGTTTATAAAAACTATAGAATTGATGATATACCTATAGTTTGTAATAATTTTACTAGCTCGGGTATTCTGGTTAGAGGATCCCTTACTTATGGGTTTCCAACACAGAGTCAACAGGAGCTTATAGATTCTCTTGAACTTCTTAGACAGTTATACTCTTTAGGTATTATCCATTCATCATTTTGGCAAAAGTTTAGATTAACTGAAGATAGTGTAGTGTATAAAAATCCAGAAAAGTTTGGTATTGTAATATCTGAAAAAAGATCTAACCAATCTTCAATAGATTATAGAGAGAGAAGACCTTACAATTTGGAAAGGTATTATTCGGGTTTGAAGGAGAGTAGTTACAGTTTTATAAATAATCTTGGAGTGGAAAATTCTGTTGACTCTTGGTTTGATTTTAAAACACCCAAAACAGATTTAAATAGAAGGTTTATTGAGAGAATCTTGAAAAAAAGTAAGGTAAAGTATAAGGATAGCGATACTGTTTTGTGGCTTGGTTCTTCAATCTATATTGAGGAGGCAAGTTCAGATGAGTATAAAAGTTTTAGAACATACTCCAACAGAATCTACTTTGAGTATGAGTTGCCAACTAAACTGGCTCTTTGGATAAATTCCTTTAAAAATGGAACAGAGAGTGGTAATCTTATCACTTTTGGTGGTGCAAAATCAACATTTCCAAAAGATATAGGTACAACTTTTTCAGATTTTATAAGATCTGATATATGGATAGAGCTAAATCTTGCAGGGCTAAAAATAGTTACCAATTGATAGTTGGATTCTTCTTAAATTAACAGAAAAGTGTGAGGATATAATGGTAGAGATAGGTAAAGTTAATAGTTTAAAAATAGTAAAACTTTCAGATTATGGTATCTTTCTTGATGGTGAAGAGATGGGGGAGATCCTTTTACCTAATAAGGAGACTCCTGAAACATTTATAATTGGTGATTTTATTGATGTATTTATATCTCACGATTCAGAAGATAGGTTGGTAGCAACTGTTACAAAGCCCAAAGCTTTTAGAGATGATTTTGTATCTTTAGAGGTTGTATCTATTGATAAGAATGGTGCTTTTTTGGACTGGGGAATGAGTAAAGATCTTTTTGTTCCTTTTAGAGAGCAAAAAACTGATCTTAAAGTAGGTTGTTTTTATGTTTTTTATATCTATCTTGATGAAAAATCCAATAGATTGGTAGCAACTAGAAGGCTAAATAAATTTTTTAATGAGATTTCAGATGATTATGAGGTTGATCAAGAGGTGGATATATTAATTTATGAAGAGACTGATATGGGTTACAAGGCTGTAATAGATAATCAGTTTTCGGGTGTTATTTATAAAAATGAGATTTTTAAAAAAGTTTATGTTGGTATGAGCACAAAAGGTTATATAAAGAAGATAAGAGATGATAAAAAGGTTGATCTTAGTTTGCAGCCTAAGAACTATATGATAATAGATAATCTTTCTCAGGATATTTTGGATCTTTTGGATTCTGAAGGTGGCTTTTTGAATATGAACGATAAAAGCTCTCCTGAACTTATCTATAATAGGTTTGGAGTAAGCAAGAAGGTGTTTAAAAACTGTTTGGGTAATCTCTATAAGAAGAGGTTAATAGAGATTAAAAAAGATGGTATTTATAAAGTTTAGGAGAGTAGTAGCCTTTTTATTAGATCCTAAAATAACCTGAGTTAGGTATAACTATTTATCAAGTATTTATTGTAATAAATAGAATGTTGTATAGAGTCTACTTCCATAAGGTTCTCGAATGATGCAACTTTATCAATCAGTTTGGGAAAAGTTTATAGATTTTTATCAAAATCTATAAACTTTTTATGGCACTTCTTTTGTAGCTAAAAGAAACAGAATAGCGAGAAGATCTCTCTCCGGTCTTCCATCTTCGGTCTCCCACGATACATATTTATTACATAAGATAGATTATTATTTTTATCACGAATTCAGGTTGTTTTAAAAATAGATATTAGATACTAATTTTTTATATTACTAATCACAAAAAAATCAATTGTCATAAAATATGCACATAGAGAAAGATTGAGGAAATCTACTTAAATAGGGTAGATTTTTCCCTTTATTTATTAGAAGATTAGAGGTTTATGATGAATAGATTGCTTTATATAATAGTTTTCGCCTTTGGATACCTTTATTCTACTCCTCCGGGTTGGGAGTTTGATGTAACGGATAACAATCATTCCTTTTTTATTTTTGTTGAATCCAATCCAAATATTGCAAACCAAGTTTTGGAGGAGGGTGATTACATAGGTGCATTTTATACAGATTTGAATGGTGTTGAAAGATGTGCCGGTTACAATATGTGGAAAGATGATGGTTCAAACTTAGGTATTACCGTTTTTGGTGATGCAAGTCAGAATCAACATAACAATCCTAATGGTCCAAACTATCTTATAAATGGCTATCAATATGGTGAAGAGATTATTTGGAAACTTTATAAAAGTTCTACAGGTGATGAATTTGTAGGAACTTCCGGTTATGTTGATCCCGTAGATTTCCCTTTTCTTTTTCTAACAAGTGAGGGAACATATGTTAATGATGGGCTCTCTCTTTTGGATAAATTAGATGCAAACGGAACAACAAATGATAAGCCTGTAATAAGTTTAGATACCCTTGTAACAGTTCAAGGTTACCCTTTTTCTCCAATAAATCTTGACCAATATGTAACTGATGATTCAACTCCTGATAATCAGATTATTTGGAGCTTTTTAGAATCTGAACATTATGAAATTTCTATAAATAATAGAATTTTGGAAGTGGTTTCAAAAGATGATAATTGGAGTGGGAGTGAGTTTGTTAAGCTTTATGCTAAAGATTCCCATGGTTTTTATGGAGCAAAATATGTAAAAATTTCGGTTAATGAAAACCTTCCTCCTATTGTGGCAGATATTGAGGGCGAAGAGATAAGTTTTGGTTCATCATTTACTGATATAAATCTTAATAATTTTGTTACTGATGACTATACTTCTGCCTCCAATATTGAGTGGAGTATTTCAGGTAGTTCAAACTTAAATGTAGAGATTACATTTAATAATGTGGCAATAATTACACCTGTGGATAATAATTGGGAAGGTTTTGAAACTATAACTTTTACTGCAACAGATGAGGGAGGATTAAGTGATAGCGATGATGCAACCTTTAGAGTTACAAGTAATCAGGCTCCTTACGTTTCAAACTTTATCTCTCAAACAATAAATGTAGGTGATCAGTTTACTTCTATCAATTTAGATGAGCATGTTATTGATGACTCAACCCCTGACGATGAAATTAGTTGGATAGTAAGTGGAAATAGTAATTTACAAGTATCTATAAGTAGTAATAGAGTAGCTACAATAACATACCCTGAAGGTTGGAAAGGGTCTGAAACTCTTACATTTGAAGCCTTTGATTCTCAAAACCTTTCATCAAGCAGGTCTGCAACATTTACTGTTATAGATCAGCAAAATATGGCTCCCATTCTTGAAAATATTCCTGATCAGGATGTTGCTCCGGGGGAGGAGTTTCTTACAATTAATCTAGATGATTATGTTACGGATGATACTACAAGTGATGAAGATATTATTTGGAGTGTTAGTGGAAATAGTAGTCTTATAGTTGAGATAACTGATGAGAGGGTTTTGATTGTTACATATCCTGAGGGTTTTACCGGAAATGAGGTTTTAACAATAAGAGCAACCGATAAAGATAATATATCTTCTGAAGATCTTGCAACATATGCAGTACTCAATGGAGGTAATCTTCCTCCTGTAGTTTCAAATATACCCGGAGAAACTATTACAGTTGGTGAAAGCTTTTCAATGTTTGACTTAGACGATTTTGTTGAGGATAGTAATACTCCCGATGATCAAATAGAGTGGACATTTAGTGGAAATAATCAACTTTCGGTTGTTATAGATCCTGAGAGAAGGGTTACAATAACCCCTCCTTCAAACAGTTGGACAGGTAGTGAAACAATAACTTTTAAAGCAAAGGATAGTGAGGGTTTATACTCCTACGATGAAGCTATATTTTCGGTTGTTACTCCCGGAGGTAATGAACCTCCTTCTGTGTCCTCATTTCCTCCCCAAATTATTGGTCAAAATTATACATTTGCCAATCTATATCTGGACTACTATGTGAGTGATGATCTTACTCCGGATCAAAATATTGTGTGGAGTATTGAGGGTGGTGTTAATATTGAGGGTAAAATTACTTCCAATAGAGAGGTTGTTTTTACTATTCTAAACAATCAATTTTTAGGGTCTGAAACATTTACACTTACCGCAACAGATGAGGGAGGTTTAACAGATTCAAACAGCTTTACTTTAACTATAGTAGAGGGTGGAAGTGGAAACGGTCCTCAATGGGGAGTAACAAATACAATAGTTTCACATACAATTTTAGTTTATGACGATGCCATTCCTGTAATAAATGGTAATGAGATTAGCGGTAATGATTATATAGGTGTTTTTTATCAAGATGGAGATAGTTTAAGATGTGGTGGTTTCAGTAGGTGGAAAAACTCTAAATCTATAGGTATAAAGGTTTTTGGAGATATTCTCTCTACTCCTTGGAAAGAGGGTTTTGACGAGGGTGAAAAGTTTAAGATTAAGGTATGGATTGCCGATACTGAAAATAGCTATGATGTTGAAGCTGATTACTATCCTATAGGAAATGGAATAACCTGTACAGATATGTTTCAAAGTGGTGGAATATCACGATTAAAATCTGCCGTTAATAGTGATTCTAACAATAGACCTCCCCATGTAGCAGGTCTTAGTTCTCTAATTATAGATTTAGGATCATCTTTTGATAGTATAAACTTAGATCAACTTGTTTGTGATGATTATACTACAGATCCATTTATCAACTGGCAATTTCAATCGGAGTATTTTAATTTTGAAGTTGATGATGAGAGGTATTTAACTATTTCTCCAAAAGATTATTATTGGTCAGGATCCGAAATAGTAACATTTATAGCGAAGGATGAGGAAGGTCTTACGGGTTCTATGGAAGTTGCTTTGGAGGTTGTTGAGAATGTTGAAAATCATCCTGGTTGGTCATACGTTATTACAAGTAATAATCATACAATTATGATCTTTAATGAAGTTTTTCCAAATATTGATGGTATTGAATTAACCAATGATGATTACATAGGTGTTTTCTACGATGATGACGGTGAATTAAAATGTGGTGGTTATACAAAGTGGGATGGAGAGAACACCGCTGTTTCAGCTTGGGGTGATGAGGATAGTCAAGATGATATTAAGAATGGATTTAAAGCAGGAGAGGTTTTTAAGTGGAAAGTGTGGAGAAAAGTTGATAATAAAGAGTTTGATGTTACAGCGAGATATTGGTCTATTGGTGGAAATATTGTTTCAGAAGATAAATATATGAATAACGGATTAAGCAAGCTTTCTCAACTCTATGGCTTTAATGGGGATTCTCCAGAATGGACAATAGAGGTAACCAATATAAAACACTCTATAATGGTTCTTTCAGGTTGTGAGGCAACTATTAATGGAAATAGCTTGGATAATGGAGATTTTATAGGAGTTTTCTACAATGATTCAGGTGTTGATAGATGTAGTGGATATCTTAGATGGTATGATGGTTTGGATAGATTAGTAACTATCTACGGAGATCTTCCAGAAACTACAAACAAGGAGGGTTTTATAAATGATGAGAAGTTTAAGCTTAAAATTTGGAAAAATAGTAGCAGTACTACCTATGAAGCTAAAGGGAAATTCAGAGAACCAGGTGGTGCTATAACAGCAACAGATAGATTTTTAAGTAACGGTGTTAGTGAACTCCTAAAAATCTATAATGAGGGATCTGTTAATCATGATATAGTAATAAACTATATTCTTCCTGATTTTGGTGGATATGTTTATATGATTGAAAAGGATAGTATTGATTTTGTAGTATCTGCGTTTGATCCTGATAATAATAGCTTAAACTATGAATGGAAACTTGATAATAGTATTGTATCTAATGATAGTAGCTTTTTTTATAAAACATTGTTGGGTGATTACGGAGAGCATAAGCTAAATGTTACTATAAATGATAACGGAAAAAATAGTTTAGAATTTAATTGGGATATTTTTGTTGATGAGTTTAATTCACCACCTCAGCTTATTACAGTTGGTGATAAGTATGTTGCTGAAAATGATTATCTCATATTTGATGTAAAAGCAGATGATTTTGAGAATGATCCTTTTGAGTACCTAATTGGGAATGGGTTTAAATCCGGTATGAATCTAAATCCGGAAACAGGAAGATTTTCTTGGTGTCCTAACAGTGAACAGCAGGGTGTTGTATATCTTGATATTATAGCGAGGGAGATTGGTAAGGGATCTAAAATAGGTGAAATTTCCAAAAATAATAGCTTGATTGCAGATACTACAACAGTAAAAATAACTGTTTATGATGTAGTTGGAAATATTGTAACAACAAAACTTTTTCCAGGTTGGGAGGATAGTTACAATGTATCTGAAAATGATTCTATACTATTTCAGGCTGATTGTTACAATAAGCTTAACCATAACCTTTTTTATGAGTGGAAGCTCAACAATCAAGTGGTTGTAAGCGAAGAGAATAGCTATATATTTAATGCAGGTTATCAAAGTGCAGGAACATATAAGGTATCTGTTAGAGTTTGGGACAATGAGTATGGATCAGAAGCTTTTTCTTATGAATGGAATCTTATTGTGAATAATGTTAACAGGGCTCCTGAAATTGAAAAATCTTATCCTTTTAATGGTAGTGGAGAAATCGTGAGTGGAAAACTATATGAGTTCTACTTAGATGCTTATGATCCTGATAATGACCGGCTTAATTATAAATGGTACCTTGATAATTGTTTACTGGAAAGTAGAGATGAGGTATTGAATCTTAGTTTGGATAAGGGTGAGTATAGTTTAAGAGTTGATGTTAGTGATGGATTTTTAAGATCTTCAAACGAGTGGAAACTATTTGTTGTAGATGAGATCCTTCCTGTAAAAACAGAACTTGTTTCAGCTTATCCAAATCCATTTAATCCGATTACTAATATTGTTTTTACAATAGGGGAGAGTGGTAAATATGGTTTTTACATATACAATAGTAGAGGAAGATTGGTTAGAGAGATAAAAAGAGATCTCTACCATCAAGGTAAACACACTCTTTCTTTAGACTTTAACAACTTAAATTCAGGATCCTATTTTATTCAGATGAAAGGAGAAAACAGTTTGTCTATAAAGAAAGTACTATTACTAAAATAGAAATAAAATTTGTTTAAAATACTTATATTTATAATTATAAAGGATTATTATGAAGTACTTGAGTTTTATATTTTTATTGGCAATAATTTCATGTGGTTGGCAAAATGAGAGTATTCCTACAATACCGGAGAGTAATAATACTCCTATTATAGAAAGTTTAACAACTTTGCATGATTCCATATACATAGGTTACTCAACAACCATATTATGTGATGCCATTGATGCTGATGGTGATCAGCTAAACTATAAATGGATATATAATGGAGGTACTATTAGTGGAACAGGATATAAAGTGGAGTGGAATGCTCCAAATAGAGAGGGTAAGTACTCCATAAAGTGTAGAGTAGATGATGGTAAAGGCAAATCTATATCTGCAAGTGTATCCGTGTATGTTGATTTTCCTAATCCTCCAACAGCCTCTATATCATTACCCCAAAATAACTCAATATATACAAAGCCTAATCCTATTATATCTCAATTTACCTATAGTGATACTGACGGAGATGTTGATTCTCTAATGATCTTTATTGATGATAACTATTTTAGATCTTTAAAAGATGGGGAAACAGATTTGATCATAGATTCAGAAATTTTAGAAGCAGGAGATCATACAATTTATGGAGAAGCTGTTGATAATCATGGAGCAAAGGGAAGAAGTGAAGAGATAACCTTTTTACTAAAAAATAAGAAACTGCCAATTGATTTTATGCCTATACCAAGGGGAAGTTTTCTTATGGGAAGTGATAGTTACGAGATTAATGAGAAGCCTATTCACTTTGTTTCACTTTCAAGAGATTTCTATATGTCAAAAACAGAAATAACAAATTCCCAGTTTGTTGATGTGATAAACTTTGCTCTTGAAAATAGTTTTATTGAAGTTCCTAATAATTTAGGTATAATAAAAAATATTGTCGGAGAATCTAAACCATTGTATAAGATTAACCATTCTCTCTATATGGAGGGGGGAGTTTTTGTTGTGAAAGCAGGTTTTGAGAATTTTCCTGTTTCAAATGTAAGCTGGTATGGGGCAGCATTTTTCTGTAATATGTTATCTCTAATGGAGGGTAAAAATACTCTATATAATCTAAGTGATTGGAGTTGTAACACCTATACGGCATCTTCTGGCGGTTACAGACTTCCCACTGAAGCTGAGTGGGAGTATTCATCTGTTATGCCTGATGGAAGACTCTATAGTTGGGGAGATTATATAGATAATAATTATTCTGTTTATGATAGTAATAGCCCTCAAGAAGTTCTTTCTAAATACCCAATGGATAGATCTCATTTTTCACTTTCAGGTATGAATGGTAATGTGTCAGAGTGGATAAATGATGGGTATGGTAACTATCTTGATGAGGTTCAAACTAATCCTACAGGTTCAGGTAATATGAGTATAAAAGTTTTGAGAGGTGGGGATTTTAGTAGTTCAGCTATAAATATTAGAAACAGATTTAGGACATTTGGAGATAGTGAAACATTATCAGAAAAGTATGGGTTTAGGATTGTACACTTTATACCTTAATAGTTATTAGTTAGGCTCTGCTTTAAAGTATCTAAAACTTTAGAGATTATGGTAGTAAATTTGATTCCAAGAAGTAGAGTATACCACACATTTTCATAAAATATTTTATCTTTCATAACTATTTTTAAATTTATTGCATATCTTTAAGGATAGTTTACTATTTTGAGGAAAGTGTGAAATTTTATTTAATACTAATATGTTTCTCTTCTCTTATTTGTGGAACTTTTGAAGAGATAGAGTCTGAAAATATAAAAAATGGTTTAAACTCCCTTTTCAGTGAAGAGTTTAATAAGAGTATTGAGATCTTTACAGATATAAAAAACAGATACAAAGATCATCCCATTGGATATTTTGGTTTAGGATCAGTTTATAGTTCTATGGGAGATCATTATGAAAATGAGGTTCTTAGAGATAGTGCTAAAATTTTTTACAATAAGGTTATAGAGATCTCTGAAACTATGATTGATAAAGGGTCAAAAGATCCTTGGATCTATTTCTATTTGGGATCAAGTTTAAGTAATGAGGGTTTTTTTAATGGTAAAACGGGAAACTATTTTTCTGCAATGAGTTCAATTATTTCCGGTATATCCTATTTGGAAGATCTGCTTGAAATTGATAATAGTTTCTTACCTGCAAAGTTTATAATAGGTGGATACAGGTATTATAAAAGTGGTTTGACATCTTGGATATATGATAATAGAGAGGAGCATATAGAACTTATTAAAGAGACTGCTTACAATGAGAATCCAAGTAGATATTTTGCTGTTTCCGCTTTAATGTGGGTTTATATAGATTATGAGAATTTTAATGAAGCTGTTAAAGTTAGTGAAATTGGATTAAAGGCTTTCCCAAACTCAAGATACTTTTTGTGGGGTAAGGGGTGTGCTTTTTTTAAAGATGAGAACTATCTTGAATCAAATAAGATCTATATTAAAATCTTAGATATGATAGAGAAAGATATATACAGAAGTAATTACAACTATTTTATGTGTTATTATAGGTTGTGCAAGGGTTTTTATGAGGTTGGAGATCTTGATAAAAGCAGATTCTATATGAACAAATGTTTCTCTTTAGATTTTTCAGATTCTGATCTTGAAAAGATAGGGGATAGGTTTGATACAGTTTATGAAATAAGAGACCTTCTAGAGTAATTTTATAAGCCTGATAATTATCATAGTTAGTAAATAATCTAACTAGTAAATTCTCTATTGTTGAATTAAAATTAAAATGAGGATATGATGGCAGAGAATATTACAAGAGATCAATTTTTAGAGAAAATTTTTGATTACACTAAAGAAAAAGAGTGGAATTTTAAAGGTGATCTACCTGTTATAATCGATTTTTATGCAGATTGGTGTGGACCTTGTAAAATGGTAGCTCCTGTTCTTGACGAGCTTTCAAAAGAGTATGAAGGTAAGATAAGGATTTTTAAGGTTGATACAGAAAAGGAGCAGGAGCTTGCAGGAGTTTTCAAAATTGCAAGTATACCTTCAATACTTTTTATTCCAAAAGAGGGTCAGCCAAGTATGTCAATGGGAGCTCTTCCTAAGGGACAGATAGTAAAGATGATTAAAGATATATTAAAAGTAGATTAGTGTATTGGTAAGAGTATCATAAAAAGCCTCCAATCTTGGAGGCTTTTTTAATAGTTTTAATTTTATTTATTATGAAAATTAGAGAAACTTAAAACTAGAAAATTTTTCAAAATATACCATAAAAATAAGTTCTAATAAAAGGTAATACTTATATAGAGTTTCCTTTTAAAATATCTTACGGCAAATTGGAATGTTATATTAGTTGTTTCCTAATAGTAATAAGGGATAGATCAGTGATGGAGTTTTGCTTTAGATCCTTCTTTGGTGGTACATATTTTAGTGGTTAAAAGAGAGTTCCCTGAGGCTCTCGAAGGTAACGAAAACCATGAGCGTATAGTTATACCCTTCGAGAATCTCAGGGGTCAGATATAAGTTGATTTCCTAGTTTTAATTATTACATAATATAGCCTGTTGTTTTCATACCAAGCTCAGGTGTTTAATATCTTCTTTTCAACATCTATTCACAATAGATACAACCACTTTTTATTGTATTTAGCTTACTCTATTGTGGTTGAACTGTGAATAACAGTTCTAAATTTAAACTATTTGATAAAAGTTAAAAATTGGTAAATTTACACTTTCTATAAAACAATAAATTCTTAAATAGGATCTACTCTTAAAAGATCATAAACAGTAGTCATAACCAGCCTTAATCTTAGTAGTTACTCAAATAAAATCCACTCCAAAAATATGGTGAACTTTTGAAATATTTTATCATATCTCTCTTGGCTTGGGAGAGAGAGTACACCCTGTCTTTTCCGGAAAAATAGTATCTGAAATATCTTTTAAAAAGTACTGCCGTTGCCAGATCATCAACTTTCCACAGAGGTATAATTACAGCTCCCGCTTTTGTCAGGTGTATAATTTTTGATAATTTATCTCCGGTTTCACAAGATGATACAATTAAATCCTTACCTTCAATATCTAATATTTCTTCAACATATAGATTTCCATCACTCATAAGTAGATAAGGTTTATTTCTCTCATCTACACCACCATGAGTTGCAAAGTGTAAAACATTATAGTTTTTAATAGATCCTAAATTACTACTTAAAAAGTTCTCTCCTGAAACTATTTTTCCGTTACCACTCTCATACAGAGCTCTCTCTGCTTCAAAATCTGCATACTCTAAATATGTTTTGTATCCACCATTTATATAGCTAATTATAGATTTGTAATTCTCTTCTCTTTTTATCTCTTTTAGTGAACTTAAAACACAGATATCGTAATCTTCAATCAAGTACTTTCCATTATATAAAAGATCCCAACTAAAATTTCTGTACTCCGGAGAGTAGAAATATATTCTCTCACTATCTAAATCTCTATTTATAACCATAGAGTACACTTTTTTTGAATAGGTTGTTATATCCTCAAGTGATCCAATCCTAGTTTCTATACTTTTAATAAGTTTCTCAAAATCGGATCTGTCTACAACTTTGTAGCCACTATCTTCTCTCTTAAGGTATGAGATTAATACTTTCTCTCTCAGAGGAGTTATAGATATAATAACTTCATCATCTTTTAAACTTTCCAAAGAGACTCTTTTATAATCTATAACAAAATCTTTCATATCATATTTTACTAAATTATTATAGTTTAAAATCCTCTCTTTTCTATGGAGAATATCTAAAAAATTATTCACCCTTCCCTGTTCTATATAGTAGAAAGATCCTATATTAAAGATCTCTGAAATAATCTCTAAATTTGTTTTAGATCTACTCTTTGCTCTGTAGTAACCCTTCTCAACAGATGATAGTAGAGAGTCAATCTCAATATATGAACCTCTATTTTTAACTAGATAACTAAGTTTTTCTCTAGAGGATTTTAGATACTCACTCCAGAGGTAATATTTTTGTGATACAGATATAGAGGAGTCTAAAAGAGCTGATTTCTCAAATTTATTAGAAATTATCTCAGATCTTTTTCTTAGACTTCTAGCTTTGTATAAATAGTTGTTGGCAACTTTTGAAAGAGAATCTACTATATTTAGATATTTAATACCCCCTTTGCCCTTTTGAGAACCTAATATGTAATATTTTGAGATTAGGGGATCTAAATTATCCAAACTATCCGGTATAAGATCTAATCTTATTTTAAGTTTTTCACTCTCTCCTGTTTCATTATAGAGCCTTGCAAGATTTGAGTTTATTATATCCCTGTTATTAAAATCCTTTTCACTAATAGCAATATCTAAAGCTTGCATTAATCTTGATTCACTCTCTTTATATTTTTTTCTGCTCTGCTCAATAAGAGCTTCAATATTTAATTTTCTAATCTCATCAGTTTTGGTAATATTCTTTAAACCATTTATTAGATCTAAAGCCTCTTCGCCATTTCCTTGACTGTAGTAGTTTTCTGCAAGATCAAGTTTTGTTGATATATTACTATTTAGAGAAAGGGAAAGTTTTAGGTTTTCTTCACTACTTTTTAAATCACCTATACCTTTATATATATAAGCTAAGTTTCTGTAAATATCACCACTCTTTAACCTTTCAATAATATCTCTATTTTTTTCAAAAAGATTCAAACCCTTCTCATATTCAGATAGTTTATAGTAGCTGCTCAAAAGTAGAGATACACCCTTTACTAGAGGTTTTTTTAGATCTTTTATAAGCTTAAATTTTTGTTTTTTATAAACACCTAAAAGTTCTAGATAACTCTTTTGAGATTTAATACTTTTTCTATATTCTCCTGATTCAAAGTAGATAATAGAGAGAAGGTTTTCTGCATTTGCATAACTTTTTTTGCTCTTACCCTTAACAATACTCTTTATCCTTTCTTGATAATATGAACTTTTGGAGTACTCTTTAAGCTTATAATAGGCTATGGAAAGCTTTTGACAACTCTGCATCATCTTTTTAGGAGAAGTTATCATATCAAGATACTCACTACCTATAGATATTAGTTTTCTATAATTTTTACTCTTATAGTAAGAGTCTGTAAGTAGTTCATACAACTTTTTAGTTGCAACACTATTTTTAGATCTTTTGGAAAGATATAGAGCCCTTTTAAAGAAGTAGATGGCATCTTCATATCTCTTTAATTTATAAAATCTTGATCCTCTGGCTACATAGTTGTTAAGTTTTGATTTCGCAAAATTTAAAGCTTCCTCTTCATCAAAACCTTTAAAACCAAAGTATAAAGCATCTTTTTTAAGAGAATCAACACCCTTAAAATTATCACTAAAGTAAACAGCTTGGGAACCCATATATACAAGAGAATTTACTATTGTTATAAACTCAAGAGGTTCTAATCTATTATATTGTACTACAGAAAGATATGATGAGCTTTTAATGGTATGTATCTCTTTAAGATCCAAACCCTCTCTAAAAAATTGATCTAGAGGGTTATTACTTATAGATTCTATTTTTGGGAAGATAAAGATACCACTTCCTTTAAGATCTTTAAGCTCCTCAATATTTATGGTTACATCATTATTTATATTTCTATTCTTATCTATTTGAGCTATTTGATTAAATCTTGATATTAGAGTTGCTCCTTTACTTTTAAGATAATCTCCAAATGGTAGTTTTATACTCTCGGTATAGTCGGGAACTATATATATGGTTTTAGCTTCTTCAACATCTTTCATAAGTTGTGGAAACTTACCCAAAAGTTCACTATAGTTTTTAAAACTTTTTTCAGATGAATAGCTTTTTACCTTACCTTTAAAAACAGAGGTAAAATATTGAACAGAGTCAACCTCAAAAAGATCAATAACCAATGTAGAACTATCAATTAGAGATAGGTTTGGATTATTAACCTTTATCATATCAAGAAGGGTAGTGTCGTTATCCTTTTTAAGATCTCTATAAACAAGATTAAGCTCCCTCTCAAAAGATCTCTTTCTCTCTCTAAGCTCTTCAATTGTATTGCTATTTGATAAAGAGTCTATTTTTAGCTTCTCGATCCTTTTAGAGAGAGAAGATATTTGAGCTCTACTATCTCTAACCTTTTTTATATGAGCTTTATATTTTTGGGAACCAAATTCAAGATCCCTTGATGAATAGATAGTTAAAGTTATTAATCCTTTGTATCTTTCAATATAGTTAAATCTTTCTTTACTATTCTCTATTTTGGGAATAAGAGACTCATAAATCAATCTCATCTTTTTATAGAGATCTTGATTGTAATCTACCATATCAAATCTATATATTGAACTACAGATTTTTTCACTCTCCTTTAATAGAGTAAGCTTTTTAGTTTCATCACTCTCAAAGGTTGAAAGTTTATAGAGTAATCTCCAGTAAAGTTCTTTATCCAACTCTTTGTTTATAAAATCTAAACTTTTTTTATAATATTTTTTTGCACTGCTATCATCATAAAGATAGTAGTAGATATCACCAAGATTTAAAAATGTTCTAAGTAAACAATCCGTTCTTTTTGATCCTCTTTCAATTGAGTTTTCCAATATTTTAACTCCACTGATAAGAAGCTTTTCACCTTCTAAAAGCTTTTCAAACCAGAATATTTTAGAAATAGGTTTTAAATCTTTCTTTCCATTTTTTATAGAGATACTGCTATCAATATTTAACATATTGGAAACATATAGATTAAAAAGTGATACCCTCTCAACATCTGAAAAACTATTGCCATATTTATCAATTATAGGTTTAAGATTAAACTTTTTAGCATACCCACTATTGTGAAGTTTTGCTAAGTTGTAGCTATTGATGTATATTCCGTAGATATAACCTTTATCCATACTTTTTTTAAGGGAAAGATTAAAATATTTTTCTGCACTAATATAGTCCCCCAAAAGGTATGAAATAGATCCTATCCTATTTTCTGTAATAGCCTTAACTAAAGATTTATCACTTTTCTCCAATTTAGATTTAAGAAGATCAATAACTCTGTAAAAATCTTTTCTTTTAAATTTATCTGACTCCAGAAGAGAGAGAAGAAGAACAAATTCGCTATTTCTATCAAAACCATCGGGATAGATTGATCCTATGGTTATATCAAACTGCCAAAGAGGTATCTGTAAACCTAAAATTGAGAGGAGTAGAAGATCATCTTTTGATACAGATTCATAACTTCCTTTATCAAACAGATCTATTGCACTTTCTATACTTTTTTCAGAAAGAAGAAACTCAAGATCGTTGTAGTTGGCGTATCCAAGATTTCTTAAAAATATATTAATTTTATCTTTCTCTCCTTCACTTTCAAATCTATCTATAATCTTTTTAATAAGCTCAGCAGCCTTATAGCCTAAAACAAGATCCCCATCTCTATCCCTATAACCAAGAAAAAATACAACCTTTTTGAAAAGTAGTTTAAGCTCTAAATCTCTCCTACCTATCTCATTAAATATCTTTTCACTCTTATCAAAATATTTTTCCGCTTCAATATAGTTTATATCTGAACAACAAACAGCTAATCTTGAGTAGAAAACACCCTCTTGAACCATATCTCTAAACTTAAAACTATTTTCAAGTTCCTTATAACTTTTGTAAGCCTTATCCCTTGTAAACTCACCATAGTTAAAGTAGAGATTGGCAAGGTTCATCTTTAGTTTTCTATAGATTTCACTTTTCTCTGAAACAAGATTTAAACCTCTGGAGATAAAAAATTCACTCTGCTCCAAATAGTTTTCTCTCTCCTTAATACTAAAATCCAATCTATCCAAAATATCTATTAAGGGATTGATTAAATAATCTATACTTTTAAGAAAATTACTCTTATTTTTATTGTACTCTACCTCTGAAATTTTTTTATGAAATCTAGCTTCAAGATTGTATGATTTAAGAAGATAAAACCAAGGATTACTGTCATCAATATCAATAGCTTTTTGAAGATTTTGATCCGAAAGATCAAGAAGAGAAAGATCAATTTTTCCATTGTCTGCCCCTCTGAGTGAGTAGAAATAGGCTAAACTATAGTATTTTAGAGAGCTTTCCTTAATAGATTCCGATAAGGCTAAAAATCCATCATAATCAAACATTTTTATAGATGTTTCAACTATACCTCTGTAAACCTCCAAAGATTTAGGATTATAGGAGCTTATCTCAAGAAATTTTGATCTTGCTTTTCGCCATATACCTTTGTTAAAAAGATCTTTAGCCACCTCAAAATCCCACTTATACAGTATTTTTATAGCTCTTTCATATACAGAACCATACTCAATGTTGGGGTAGGAGTTTATAAGATCCTTTAAATTTAGGGTAGCTTCAAACACCCTTCCGCTCTCAATCAAAAGATCAGCTTTGTACAAAATAATTTCAGCTTTTAGAACAGAATCAAAGGTAGTTTTACTCTTAAAATCTGAAAGCTCTTCCAAGTAGTTGTAATCTTTAGATTTTTTATACTTAAAGAGTGAAAATTTAGCCAAACTTTTTATGGAACTATCACTAATATTATTCTGAATTTCATTAAAATCACTCACTCCAACACTGTTTATGAGAGAATCCATAAATAGAGAACTTTCATAAAAGAGATAGTTTCTATTTTTTTGTGTATTAAAATATTTAATCTTAATATTTAAATTGGATGTTGATCCAAATTGGTACATTTTTGATTTAAGATTAAGAGCGTTTGGAACAAGTTCAGATTTAGGATAATAGTTTATAATATTATCATAGTAATCTATAGCGTAATCTCTATTCTCACTATCTCTGTAGGCTATTCCACTTAAAAGAAGAAGGTTAACAAGAGCTTTATCACTATACTCCCCCTCCATTAAAGATGTTATCTCATCTACGCTAAGAGAGTATCCGTTTATATAGTACAGATTTACAAGAAGTTCAGCTTTTAGTTCAATATCTTTATCAAATAGAAATAAAGCTTTTTTTATCTCTTTTGAAAGCTTTGGAGAGTTTACCTCTCTTAAAAAGTAGAGATACTCTATAAAAAAATCCAACTTATACTTTGTCTGACCATCTATTGAATCAATTATTCTCTTTAGGGTAAATATCTCTTTAGAAAAGTTTTTACTTCTACCCTCTATCTCTGCTTTCAATCTCAAGTTTCTAAATGTAGAAAGAAGCTTCTCAAAATTTTCCTTATCAAAACTATACCCTTCTCCAAACTTATCAGATCTCCAGATCCTAAACTCTCCACCTTTGTTTGATGAGTAGTATATGGATATTTTCTTATCTTTTTCAATTATGTAGGGATCAATAGATGAGTGATCATCTAAAGTAAGTTGTAGCTTTTTAAAACCGTTTGATTCCTTATAGATATAGTATATAACAGAGTTATCTTTAAGATCAATTATTCCATCTTTATTACTATCATTTTTTATAAGAGATATTACTCCTGTACTATCATTTAGAAGAGAAGCTGAGCTTATTATACCTCTACCTTTTTCAAAAAGTTGATAGTCAACAATAGAATCATTTCTTATCTTTCCAAAATAACCAACACTTTTGCCCTTATTACTTCTATCTGTAATAATAATATCATCTCCTTTGCTAAAGTAGATATCAACGGATGAAAGATTTTTAAAGATGGAAGGATCAATATATAGCTCCTTACCATTATGGGTAAGCTTTTTTCTATGTATATAGATTTCTCCCTTTTCACATTTGAATCTCTTTATAAATCCATTATTATTATCAAGTAATTTTGATTCTCCCTTATATATTTCATTATAAAAGTTTTTAATATTGTTTAAATAGTAAAGATCATTATCATAAACCCAAGGTTGAAATTGATCCCCAACTTCAGAAACTACAGCTTTTTTCTCTCCATTAAACAGTTGAAATATATTCAAGTTACCATCTAAATCATTTACATAGTAAATTTTTTCTTCCTCTGTTACAAAAACGCTTTTATGATTACCGCTACCGGTTGAAATCTGATATGAGTGTGAGTATAGATTAAAAGTGAAAAGCAGTATTAATTTTATCACTAATATTTTTATCATATATTTTTACCGTAACTTTGATTTAATTCAATAGTTTCCTTATACTACAAAGAGGAGAACCCTTCTAATTGTAGTTTACTAAGGGGATTTAACTTTAAAATAATAGTTATAGAGTTCGTTTACAAAAATAAAATTTGGATAAAAAAGCAATAGATCTAAAAGAGTATAAAAATGTATCATCTACTAAAAAATATTAAGGAAGGCTCCATAATAAGTGGTAAGGTAATCAAGCTTAAAAACAGATTTAACAACCTCTATGTTATAGAGATTTTTGATCAATGGATTACAGCAAAAGCACCAACCCCTTTAGAGATAGGATCATACATTGATTTTATTGTTGAGATTAAAAATGGAAAACACACTCTAAAGATTAGAGAGAAAGAGAAAATTATATCTGTAAATAAAGAGGTAAAGATATTGAGATCTTGCTCATTAGAGGTAAATAGTCAAAATCTAAAACTTATATCAAAATATATTGAGATGAAAAAACCTATTCAGAAGGACTCAATATTAAAATTTTTTAGGGAGAGTAATGGGATTTAAGATTGGAAATAATATTTTTGAAAAGCCAATAATTTTAGCACCAATGGATGGATATACAGATATCCCTTTTAGAACTATTATAAAAGATCTTGGAGCAGATATTATATATACAGAGTTTGCCCATTCAGATGCTCTATTGTATGAGAATGAGAAAACCCAAAATAAAACAAAGATTATGGAGTATGAGAGACCGGTTGTTATTCAAATCTTTGGTAAAAAGCCTGAAAATATGGCAATTGCGGCAAAACTTATGGAAAAAAATAATCCTGATTATTTGGATCTCAACTTTGGTTGTCCTTCCCCAACTGTATCAGGAAATGGTAGTGGAGCTGCACTTTTAAAAGATCTTTCCCTACTTGAAGAGATATGCCACACAGTTAAAGAAGCAGTTTCCATACCTGTAACGGCAAAAACGAGGATAGGTTGGGATTTTGAGCATATAAATATTTTAGAAGTAGCAAAAATTTTTGAAAGATCACAAATGTCTGCAATTACTCTTCATCCCAGAACAAAATCTCAAAAATTTAAGGGTAGTGCTGATTGGAGCTATATAAAACTTTTAAAGGAGAATACATATCTTCCGGTTATTGGAAACGGAGATATAAAAACACCTGAAGATGCAAAAAAGATGTTTGATGATACCGGTTGTGATGGAGTTATGATTGGTAGAGAGGCAATATCAAACCCTTGGATCTTTAAACAAGTAAAGGAGTATATGGAGACGGGAAGCTATCAAAAAGAGATTCCCATTGATGATAAAATCTCTCTATGTATAAAACATTTTGATCTTTCTGTTAAATTCAAAGGAAGCGTAAGAGCTACATTTGAGATGCGAAAGCTGTTTTCTTACTACTTTAAGGGTATTCCAAATATTAAAAGATTTAAAAAATTATGTTTTGCTACTACGGATGTAGAAAAGCTGAGAGATTATATTAGAAATGTAGATAAAATTATCAATGATAGTTCTATAGATAAACTGGAGTTGGAACCAATAAAATCCTTGAAGGATTACTATAGGGGTAAGTAGATCGGTTTTTTATAATCATGCAAACCACTCTTGTTTATATCTATTCTTATAATTTATAGCTATAAGGTTAAGTAGTATTGTTGTTACTAGCCCGCATATTTCATGAGACTTTAAAATTCCTATAATTTTTCAAAAATTATTGCTCAATAATAAAACGATCTGATATTTCTCCAAAAAATACTATG
>PDON01000039.1 GCA_002742935.1 Candidatus Cloacimonadota bacterium
GCTTTTTATAAATTACTCTTTTTATTATTGTAAGTTTTAAGTATAATGTGTCTGTTAATGATTGTTCTTATTGATCTGTAAAAATCGTTACTAATATGAGAGAGTAATAATTATAGGGGTTTTTCGTGAATTTTATTACATATAGAGATAGACAGAATGTTAACTTAGATACTGTATCAAGTATAACCTGTAAAGAGACTATGGATGTTTTCAAAATTGTTTTTAGTATTGGAGGTTTACCAATACCTGTTTCTTGGACATTACCAAGGAAGACGGAAGGAGGCTAGATTGCCTTAGAGTTCATAAATCCTCCTGTAATTCTTAGGGATTAAACAATTAGGTTAGAATAAATTAGCATGACATTATTTCCCAAAAATTTCATACATAATAATTCCTGCAGCAATGGAGGCATTTAAGGATTCTGTTTTACCGATTTTTTCAATCAAAAAGTTTTCTCTTTTTAAATCTTTATATATTTCAGGTAAACCGTTAGATTCAGAACCAATCATAACTATAGTTTTTTCTTCATCTTTTTTAAGATATGTAGATTTTTCAGATATGTAAGTTGAAACAATTTTAAAATCATCTAAAGATTTTATATACTCTTTACAATTATCTATTTTTATAAAATTAATACAAAATATTTGTCCCATACAACTTCTTACAGACTTAGGAGAAAATGGATCCGTACAATTTCCCGAAAGAATAATTGACTCAACACCAAACCATACTGCTGTTCTTATAAGTGTACCCATATTACCCGGATCACTTATATCATGTAATAGGAGTATCTTTTTTGAATCTTTAGAAACTTTATCCTTAAACGAGGGAGTTTTATAAACAGAAAGTATACCCTCGCTATTTTCCAATGTAGATATTTTATTAAACTTCTCTGTTGAGTATATCTCATCATACCCTTCCAGATAGCTTATTTCCAATTTTTTTGAAATATCTACAACAATCTTTTCAGGCTTAATACCACTAAGATATAACTCCCTTACCGGTTTTACACCCTCTACAATAAAGAGTGAAAGGTTTTCTCTATATTTTCTCTTCTTTAGTGAGGATATTAATTTGATATCTGAATTAAAAAGTTTTTTCAATAACACCTCAACTGTTTAAAAAGTATAAAATTAGATTTGTTCCCATCTTTAAGGCTTTTTCTCTCAAAGGTTGAGGATTGTTGTGTACTTCTATATCTTCCCAACCATCTCCAAGATCACTCTCATATGAATAGAAAAGTATTAATCTCTCATTATGAAAAATTCCATAACCCACAGGAGGCTTCCCATCATGTTTATGTATTTTGGGAACACCGTTGGGAAACTTATATTTAATATTGTATATAGGATGGGAAAAAGGAACTTTTACCAACTCTTTTTTAGGAAAAAGCTTTTTTACTACCTCTCTAAAAGAGTTATCCATTCCATAATTATCATCAGCATGTAAGAAACCTCCATTTAAAAGATGCTTTCTTAAAATCTTTAACTCATTATCATTTAGCTCAACCTTGCCATGACCGGTAAGATAAAGATACGGGTAGTTAAAGATCTCTTCTTCACTAATTTCCGTAACTTTTTCATCATTTTCGCAACTAATTCCCGTTGACTTTTCAAAATAGTTAAGAAGATTTTTTATTGATGTAGGATCACTATACCAATCTCCACCTCCATTGTATTTAACTCTGGCTATAGAAAAACTTGATGGCAAAACAGAGGTATATAATACTATAATAGTTACTATATATCTAAGCATTAATACCTCTAGAATCAGATTTTATTGGAGATTTCATAAATGATAGATTTTTCTCATACTCAAGATGACCGATTTTTATAAATCTTCTTAGATCTTTATCTTTCTTTAATATAAAATTGTCCTCTATATATTTATCATAATCAATTTTATGAAGATTATTATTTATAAAACAATCTACAATTTCACCGTCAAGCTGTTCATACCTTATTTTTTTAAGTATATCCATAGCTACATCTACAGATAGAGCCTTTCTGTAAGGTCTCGTGGTAGTCATTGCATCAAAAGTATCGGCAACAGATATAATTCTTGCCAAAAAGGGAATCTCTTCACCTTTTAAACCCAAAGGATAACCTGATCCATCCCATTTTTCGTGATGGAACTTTATACAATCTATCACAGGTTTGAAAAATTGAATATTACTTACAAGATCAGCACCTTTTTGAGGATGCTCCATAACAATTTTATATTCATGATCGTCAAGGTCCCCTCTCTTTAGAAGAATATCATCTTTTATACTAATCTTACCTATATCATGGAGAAGTGCACCGTAGCTTAAAATATTTTTTTCATCATCACTTAAACCAAGTTTCTCCGCAATTTTAAGGCTTATGGCTCTAACCCTTTCACTATGTCCCCTTGTGTAGGGATCCTTTAACTCTACGGTTTGGGATAAGATTACCAAAGATCCAAGTATCGCCTCTTCCAGTTGTTCAGTTCTTAAAGATACAAGTGATTCTAGATTTTTTTGATACCTTTTATTCTCCTCTAATAAAATCTTATTTTGAACTCTTAAACTTTTAAGCTCCAGAGCATTTTTTAAAGAGAGTTTAAGCTTAGATATTTCAAAAGGTTTCACCAAATAATCTTGAGCTCCAAGCTTCATTGCTAAAACAGCGGTATCAAGCTTTTTTACACCTGTAAGCATCACAATAGGAACAATATCATTCTCTTTACGGATTTTTCTTAAAAGATCAACACCCGTTGTTTTAGGCATTTCAATATCACAAATTATACAATCGTAATCGTTTGCCATTGCTTTTTTAATGCCCTCTTCACCGTCACAAGCTTGATCTATAATGTAATTTTCAATCTCTAAAATGAGAGAAAGATTTTCTCTCATTTTGGGATCATCATCTACTATCAAAATTTTTTTCATTAATTTTTAACCTAAATAATCAAATCCTAAATCTTCAACTATCTCTTTAATTTTATCTTTATCAATAACACCATCTAAAATAACCTCTTTGGTGTTAAGATCCACATCAACAGAATCAATAGTGTCAACACTTAAAAAACCACTTTTTATACTCTCTGAACAATGGTTACAACTCATTCCGCCAACTTTAAACTTGATTATCATAAAAAATATCCCTTTTTTATTTCAAATATAGTAAATAAATGAAGTTAATAATATGAAAAAGTTACTAATAGAAGAAATAGTTAAACAGTTTGAGAATCCTTTAAGTATAAGCCCACTAAAAATGGGGTTGTCAGATAGAAAAATATTTAGAATTGAGTTTAGTTCCGGAGAAACAATAATTGGTGTAATAAATGAAAATATAGAGGAAAACTTAGCCTATTTTCATTTTAATGATTGTTTAAAATCAATAGGTTTCAATACTCCTGAAATTCTTTATAAAAACAGAGATAACAATATATATTTTTTGGAAGATTTAGGAGAGAATACAGTTTTTGAACTTTCAAAAAAGGTTGATAAAAAAAATGTTTTAAATTTAGCTGTTAAAATAGCAGAAGATCTGCCAATAATCTTATTTGAAATGGATAGGGTTATAAACTATAACTTCTGTTACCAAACAGAATATTTTAATAGTAAGGCTATAGAAAAAGATATTTCGCTTTTTGAGAAGTATGGAGCAGAGATTATACCTAGTAATCTTAAAACAACTATAGATAACCTTAATCATACTATTTTAAATAGTGATATTTGCAATCACTATTGCTTTCTTTACAGAGATTTTCAGCAGAGAAACATTATGATAAGAGATCACAAAAGATACTATATAGATTTCCAATCCGGAAGAAAAGGAAATCCTTGGTACGATATAGCATCTTACCTTTTCAGCTCATCAAATATTTTAGATCACGGATCTTTTGAAACTATTCTAAAAGCCTATCATTCAAGTCTTATTAACTATCTAAAAATATCTTTTGATGAATCTGTTTATAAAATTTATCAAAATGGACTTATTAGAGTTCAACAGATGCTTGGAAGATATGCGGAGTATTTTAAGAGAACAAATATCTCACAAAAAGAGAAACAGTTTAAGGTAATAAAAAATCTTGAACAAATTGTTTCATATCTTCAAAATTAAATACTTAAAGGAATATAAATCTAAACATATAACAGAAAATCTATTTTAAGTTCTATTTTATACCTACTTTTTATAATATCAGCTTGTTTTTCATAACTTTTGATATAGGCTTAATCATTGACTTGTTATGACTAGATACTTATTTTAGTAAAAAAATGGAGAAACCATGAGCGACAAGTTTGGATATCAATCTGATACTGACAATAGGGAAGAGGTTGAAGAGTTTGAGCCTGAGGAGTATAGAGTTATTCTTCTCAATGATGATTATACAACCATGGAGTTTGTAATAGCCGTTCTTGAAAAAATATTTAGGAAAACAACCATTGAATCTCAAAGAATTATGATGAGTGTTCATCAAAATGGTAGTGGTGTTTGTGGTGTTTATGTAAAAGAGATAGCAGAGACTAAGGTAGCTCAAACCTTGGATTTAGCCAAAAAGAACGGCTTCCCTCTAAGAGTTACAATGGAGAAAATTTAATGATAGATAAAAATTTAGGTGTTGTAATTGGTAAAGGTTATAGTTTAGCCCAAAGTCAGAGAAGCGAGTATGTAACCAGCGAACATATTTTATATGTAATTATTGAGGATAGTGAAGGTAGAACCATACTTTCAGATTTGGGTATGGATGTAGATTCCGTTAAAAACAGATTAGATGATTATTTTAAAAAATATATAGTTACAGTTGATATGGAAGAGGAGTATGTTCCAAAACAGACTGTTGCTTTAAGTAAGATTTTTAATAATATGATTCTCCATTCCGAAAGTTCCGGTAAAAATAGTGCTGAACTTTCAGATCTTTTGGCAAGTATTTTATCGGAAGAGACAACCTATTCATATAAACTTTTTAGAAAATATAATATTGAAAGATTGGATCTTCTAGAGTATATAACCTCTAAAACTACCCCGGAAATTAAAAATAGAAAAAAAGATAAAGATCTTTTAGCCCTATTTTCAGAGGATATGATACAATCTGCAAAAAATGGTAAATATGATAATCTTATCGGAAGAGAAAAGGAGCTTTATCAACTTGAAAGAGTTCTTTCAAGAAAGAAGAAAAACAATCCTCTTCTAATTGGAGATTCGGGAGTAGGTAAATCAGCAATAGTTGAGGGACTTGCACTAAAGATAGCAAACGGGAGTGTATCTGACTCTATGAAAAATAGAAAGATATTCTCTATAAGTATGGGTTCTATAATAGCCGGAACAAAGTATAGGGGAGAGTTTGAGAAAAGATTGAAAGGTATTGTTGATCAACTACTTGAAGTTGAAGGTGCAATTCTTTTAATAGATGAAATTCACAATATTGTAGGAACTGGATCAACCCAAGGCTCTCTAGATGCTGCCAATATTTTAAAACCAATATTAACAGATAGCAAATTAAGATGTATAGGTATAACTACTCATCAAGATTATAAAAAATTTATGGAGAAAGAGAAGAGTATAACTCGTAGATTTGATACAATTTTAATAGATGAACCGGATAGAGAAACAACAATCAAGATATTAAAAGGGTTAGCCCCTAGTTTTGAACTGTTTCATAATATTAAGATAGATGATGAGGCTATAGTAAATGCTGTTGATCTTTCTATGAGGTATGTAAGAAATAGAGCTCTTCCGGATAAAGCCATAGATATTATAGATGATGCGGCGGCAGATACCAAGCTTAAAGGAAAATCCTCAAAGGTAACAATTGAAACAATAAGTGAGATTGTTTCAGAAAAGCTTCAAATACCTGTAAACAATTTAAAGGGTGATGATAGAGTAAAGATTAGAAATATAGAGTCAAATCTAAAATCCCTTATTTTTGGACAAGATGAAGCTATTGATAAGGTTGTTAAATCAATAAAGAGGGGGAGAGCAGGTTTAAGTGATAAAGAGAAACCTATAGGATCTTTCCTTTTTACAGGTCCCAGTGGTGTAGGTAAGACTGAACTTGCAAAACAGCTATCCATACTTCTTGGAATCCACTTTGAGCGATTTGATATGAGTGAATATATGGAAAAACATACGGTTGCTCGTCTTATTGGATCTCCGGCGGGTTATGTAGGTTATGAGGATGGCGGTCTCCTTACAGAAGCAATCAGAAAAAAGCAACATGCGGTTCTTTTATTAGATGAGATTGAAAAAGCACATCCGGATCTCTTAAATATTCTTCTTCAAGTTATGGATAGTGGATCTTTAACCGATAGTAGTGGTATAAAAGTTGATTTTAAAAATGTAATTTTAATTATGACATCAAACTTGGGGTCAAAAGAGGGTGGAAGAGTAGGATTTATAAAGAGTGATGGGCTTCAAAGATCAAGAGCCGTAAACAAATTCTTTTCTCCTGAATTTATAAATAGACTTGATTCACAAGTTGAATTTAAACCTCTAAATAGTTCTGTAATGATTTCTATTGTAGATAAGTTTATATCTCAACTAAAAACAGATCTTAGCAGTAAAAAAATAACACTCAGAATATCTCCAAAAGCTAAAGAGTACTTATCTGTTAAAGGCTATTCTGAAACTCTTGGTGCGAGACCTCTTTTAAGGGTTATTCAAGATGAGATTAAAGATCAACTTACAGATGAGATACTGTTTGGAAAACTTGTAGATGGAGGAAAAGTCTCTTTAGGTTTAAAAAATAAACAACTTACATTCAAATATAGTTAGGTAGTATATGATCTTTGAATTAAGCGAAGATATAAACTTAATCCCAAATCCTAAGTATGCTGAAGAAGATGGACTTTTGGCTGTAGGGGGAGATCTTTCGGTAAAAAGATTGCTCGCTCTTTACTCCAATGGTATTTTTCCATGGTTTAATGAAGGTGATCCTATTTTGTGGTGGTCTCCTGATCCTAGATATATCATTATGATGTATGATTTTACCGTAAGAAAATCCTTGAGAAAGTTTATGAAAAAATCAAACTACGAGGTTAGGTTTAATACAAATTTTAGAGAGGTTGTTTTAAACTGTAAAAGCTCAGAAAGAAAAGATCAAGAGGGTACTTGGATAACTAAAGAGATTGTTGAGAGTTATTGCGAGCTAAATAAACTAGGTTATGCTATATCTGTTGAGGTTTATGATAATAGCGATTTGATTGGCGGATTGTATGGTGTAGCCATTGGTAAAATGTTTGCAGGAGAATCAATGTTTTCAAAAAAGAGTTACGCATCTCAAATTGCTCTTGTATATCTCTACAATTATTTAAAAGAGAGAAATTTTCACTTTATTGATTGCCAAATTTACTCCAAACATTTAGAACAATTTGGGGCTTTTCCTCATGAAAGAGAGTTTTTTTTGGATCTTTTAAAAAAGGCTTTGCTATAGTAATAAAAAATGTCTATATATCTTTATAAATAATATTAGAAATTAAAGATACGGTTAAAATTATGAGTAAAAATAAAGTTGTAGTTCTCTTCAATGGGTGGGGAATGGATAGAAATGTAGTAGATCATTTAACAGATAACGAGTGGGATCTTATTGAGTTTAGTAGTTATCATAATGAAAAAGATTTAGAAAAATTAGTTAAGAATATTGAAAAATATGAAGAAAAGGTTTTAATCTCATTCTCTCTGGGGGTGTATATGGCTCCTATTATACTAAAGGAGTATAGCAACCTTTTTAGTATGAAGATTGCTATAAACGGAACGCTTATTCCCTATGATGATAAATTGGGAATCCCCAAAATTATATTTGATAAAACCTTAGAGGGTTGGTCTACTGCAACTAAAAACCTGTTTAATAAAAGAATATTGAGAAGTGATATACTTCTTGGAAGATTTTTAAAGAATCAACCTGCTAGATCAATTAATGATCAAAAGAGCGAACTTAAATTTATAAAGAACAGTTTCTTGAGTTATGGAGAGGTTAAAAATATTTATGATATAGCTATCATTAGTGATGATGATAGAATTTTCCCAAAAATAAATCAAATTGGGTTTTGGAATGATAAAGCAAGGTATAAACTACTGGACTCCCCACATTTCCCTTTCTATATTTTTGAATCATTTTCAGAGTTAATGGAGTTTATTAAAAATTGAAAAAACAGATTATTAACAAAGGTCTTGTGGAAAAAAGGTTTAGAGAATCTCTTAAAACCTATGATAGCGAGGCCTCAATTCAAAGAATTATTGCAAACAAATTATTTTCTATGATAAGCTCTTTAGAGAAAGATTTTTCTACCATTTATGAAATTGGATGCGGGACAGGATTTCTCTCCTCAAAAATTATAGAATCTATTGAGTTTGATACACTAATTATTAATGATATTGTAGAGGAGTCTTTTAATTATATAGATAGAAAAAATAGAAATATTACTTTTATTTCAGGGGATATGGATAAACTCGGCATACCAAAATCTGATCTTATTGTCTCATCGTCAACACTTCAGTGGTCTTCAAACCTTCCTAATCTATTGGATAAAGTTTACAGCTCATTAAATAGTGGAGGATATTTTATATTCTCAACCTTTGGGAAAAGTAATTTTAAGGAGGTCTCCTTACTTACAAACTCTTCTTTAACTTACTATAATATTGAAAATTACAAAGATCTAATGTCTAAATTTTCATATGTAACATTAGATGAGGAGAAGCTGCCTTTATTTTTTGATAAATCTGTTGATATATTGAGACATCAGAAGCTTACCGGTGTAAATGCAATATTAAGTAGTGATTCTTCAAAACTCTCTCTGTTTAAATTTCTAGCCCAATATGAAAAAAGATTTAGAACAGAGAAAGGTTTACCCTTAACTTACCATCCTATATACATAATGGGGAGAAAATGAAAAAGTATTTTGTAAGTGGAATAGATACAGATGTTGGAAAAACTTATGTTACAGGAATTTTGCTTAAGTATCTTAAATCTGTAAACTGTAACAGCTTGAGTATAAAACCTATACAAACAGGATGTAAGGGTATTAGCGAAGATATACTTCTTCATAGAAAAATATCAAAAAGTGAACTTACAACTTTTGATGAGGATCTTACAACCTCTCCTTATGTTTTTAAGTTTCCTGCATCACCTCATCTTTCATCAGAACTTGAAAAGATTAAAATAGATTCTACTCATATAGAAAAATCTATCAATAAGGTTGCAAAAAGCTATGATATTACTTTAATAGAGGGTGCCGGAGGTCTTTTTGTTCCATTTTTTGACACATACACAACTATAGATTTTCTCAAATCAAACAGAGATATTGGAGTTATACTGGTAACTACACCAAAATTGGGAAGTATAAATCATACTCTTCTATCCCTCTACACATTAAAGAATGAGAATATAAAAATAGAGGGGATTATTTACAACAAATTTGGTGATTATGATAAAGTTATAGCGTATGATACATTTGAAAAAATTTCTCAATTTATTGAAAAGTGGAAGATAGATTCTCCTTTTATAGAGGTGTCGGATATTGAGGGTGATTATAATTTCAGTAAAATTTTTAAAGGATAGTTATGGATTCTATTTTTAACAATTTATACGCTGCACTAATATTTACCGTTCCGGTTATTTTCTTTAATACAAAGATAGCATTGTTGGGGTTAAAAAATATTGATCCAACCATAGACAGCAGATATTTAAAATCAGTATCTATGCCGGCATCTATTTTTGAAATAATTTTTCTTATATGGGGTATTACTTATTTACCCTCTAAAATTATACTTCCCATTCTGATTATACCGCTAATAGTTATGGTATTAAAATATCTAAAACTTGAGGGTATTAAATTTATAATGTTTGTTTTGGTTCCTTTAACGGAAAATCTTATAATAATCTACAGCATTAAATACTTTTTGGAGTAGAGATATGAGGATTTTTATAATATTAACACTTATTTTTTTCATTAGTTGTAGTAAAGAACTAATAAAAGAGAAATCTGAAGAGAAGTTTGTATACCCAAATTATGATAGTAAAACAACATCCTATTTTTTAGAGGGTTTGAGAAATAAAAGCAAGGGTAATTGGGAAGCTGCTTTAAGATATTTCAATTGGGCTTACAAGGAAAGTAAAAATCTCTATATGAAAAAGGAGATTGCAATTGCAAACTATAATTTAAGTAGATTTGAAAAATCTTTATCAGCTGCAGATTCAGCTTTTGATAAATATAATAATGACTTTGAACTTCTTGAACTTATGATAAATTGTAGTTATAAATTAAAGAAAGATTCTCTATTCATTTTTAATTTGGATCAGATGATTGATAAGTTTCCCCAAAAGTATAGCTACTATTTTATAAAATTAAGATATATTGAATCAAATGGAGATCTTGAATCTATCGTAAAGTTTATTAATACTCTAAACTTATCATCTCTACCACCTCAAATGGCAAATGAGATGCTCTTAAAAAAGATCTATTCACTTTTTCAGCTCAAAAGATATAGCGAAGTTATAAAAGAGTTTAAACAAAATATTGAATATATTGATAAAGAAAATATTGCTTTAAATGAGATACTGGTAAACTCACACTACAATATAAAAAACTACAAACAAGCTTACACTTATCAAATGAAACTTATAAATCTTAATAGTTTGGATATAGAAGACTTTTATAAACTAATTCTTATCTCATACAATACCGAAGATAAAAGTAAAATAGAAGAGAGCTTTGAGCTATCTATTAAAAAGTTTCCTCAAGATTTGGATTTAAGAGTTGAAAGGTCAAAATACCTTTTTAATTTAGGTAAGTATACAGAAGCTGAAAATAGCATTCTTTCAATATGTAAATCAGATTCATTAAAAATAATTGCTTTTAATGAACTGGCGACTATTGCAGACGTAAAAAATCTAAAAAGAGAGGCTATTAAATATTATGAAAAAGCACTTTCTATATCGAAAGAAAATAAAAATATTTTAAACAACTACGCCTATCTTCTTTCAGAGCTTGGAGAAAATTTGGATCTTGCTTTAGAGTACAGTAAAAAGGCACTGTCTAAAGAACCCAATAACCCAAGCTATCTTGATACCATGGGGTGGATACTTTATAAGTTAAAAAGGTATGAAGAATCGTATAATTACGTTAAGAAAGCTCTAGATTATACAGATAATCCAATATCTGAACTCCATAAACATTTTGCAGAGATTTTACTCGTTCTAGACAGAAAAAGTGAAGCTGTAGAACATTTTGAAAAAGCTTATATAATAGGAAAAGATCCTAAAATTTTAGAAAAGATTGAAGAGTTAAAATGAGAAATTTAATTTTATTACCACTATTACTAATTATTATATCCTGTTCTACAATAGGTGTAAAGAGATATAATTTAAAAGAGGCAGATAACAAAAAAATTATATCCATTATTAATAAAAAGAGAGAGATATTAAACTATAAGGGATCTTTCAATATTATATACACCGATACTAAGGGAAAAAACAGAACCTCCGGCTCTCTCTATTTTGATAACCTTGAGAGGTTGATACTTGTAGCAAACGGGGTAGTGGGGGAGACTGAGCTTTTAATGTATGGAGATGGTGATAGTTTATATTTGGAAAACTATTTTGAGGATTATTACTACAAAGAGAGTTACAGCGACAAGCTTCTTTCAAATCTTATATCATACCCTCTTTCTTTTAAAGAGGTTAGATCTGTACTTTCAGGATTTAGGTTCTCTAATGAAAATATTTCCGTTGTTGATAAAGATAGTACACATATAAAATTTTATAACAAAAAACTCTCAAAAGAGTATATATTTGATAACAAATTAAAATTGGAGTCTATACGAGATATGGATAAAGGATCTCTTGCGAGAGAGTTAAAAATTGATTATTACTATAGAGAGAGTGATTTTATCATACCAAGACGACTAATTTTTAGAGATTATGTTAATAAGAAAAAATTAACAATATTTTTTAATAGGATCTCTTTAAATAATAATGAATTTAAAAAACCGACACTCAAAAAATTTTAGGTATAAATATGTATCATATATTATGGATTGATGATGAAATAGATCTTCTTAAACCTCATATTCTATTTTTAGAAAAAAAGGGGTACAAAGTTGTAGGAATAAATAATGGATCAGATGGAATTAAGTATGTTGAAGAAAACAGTATAGATATAGTTCTTCTTGACGAGATGATGGTTGGTATGGATGGATTAACTGTTTTGAAAAATATTAAATTAAATGATAGTGATCTTCCGGTTGTTATGATAACAAAGAGTGAAGAGGAATCAATCTTTACTGAAGCCATTGGCAGTAGAATAACCGATTTTATTACAAAGCCTGTTTCGGCAATACAGGTCTATTTAACCATAAAAAAGATTTTAGAATCCAATAAAATAATAAAAGAAACTTTGGCAAGAGATTACGCAAAAGAGTTTTCTTATCTAAGTGGCATCTCTGACTACAATAGTGAAACCATAGATTTTTGGTATGATCTTAATGAAAGGGTATTTAAAAAAGATATTGAACTTGATAAATTTGGAAATGATAGTTTAAGATCCTCCCATAAAGTTGTAAGAAATGAACTTAATATCAGTTTTGGTAAATTTGTTCAAAAATATTATGAGGATTGGATAAGAGGTAAAGATTCTCCTATAATGAGTAACACTGTTTTAGATAACTACATAAAACCATCTCTTAAAAGTGGAAAAAAGATTTTTTTCATAGTTATTGATTCTCTTAGATATGATCAGGGTTTGATTATTAATGAGATACTTAAAGAGGAGGTTGATTCTAACTTGGAGCAATATTTAGGAGTGCTTCCAACAACAACATCAATAGCCAGAAACTCTATATTTTCAGGAAAACTACCTTCCGGAATAGATTATGAGTTTCCGGGATTTTGGGAAAACTTTTTTAGCAATGAAACCTCTTTAAATTCGAGAGAAGAGGAACTTTTATTACACTATTTAAACAATAATGGTCTATCATCAAAATCTCTTGAGTACTATAAAATATACAGATATAATGAAGGTATTAAATTTGAGAATAAGATTGTCAGAGAGAGTAATAGTGATCTTGTTTGTTTGGTTTATGATATTTTAGATTTTATGCTCCATTCAAGAAATAAAACAGAGCTTTTATCAGAACTTATTAATAATGAAAAAAGTTTTAGATCAATGATAAAAAGTTGGTTTAGAAACTCATCTCTGTTTAGGATAGTGTTAGAGATGAAAAAAAAGGGATATGAAATTATTATAACAACAGATCACGGAAATATTCAGGTTGAAAAATTTACAAAAACCAGTGCAGATCACTTTTTTACACTTGGTAGCAGATTTAGAGTAGGAAGAAATATAAAAAGTTCAAACAAGAAACAAAGCTGGCAAGTTCAAGTACCCCAAAGGATTGGACTGCCCTCCATCTTTAAGGGTAAAAATCTAATTATTTCAAAAGAGAATAACTCTCTTATAAATGAGCTCTCATATGAAGATTTTATTAACTCGGTTAAGGGCAGTTATCAACATGGTGGTTTAAGTATGGAAGAAGCATTACTTCCAATCATAACAATTAGGAGTAACTAATGGATCATTTTATTATAGGAACAGCAGGACATATAGATCACGGTAAAACATCTCTTGTAAGAGCTCTTACGGGAAAAGATACAGACACATTAAAAGAGGAGCAAGAAAGAAAAATAACCATAGATATAGGTTTTGCTTTTTTAGATGATAACACCACTGTTATAGATGTACCTGGTCATGAAAAATTTATTAAGAATATGGTTGCCGGTGTATCTACGATTGATTTTGTTATTTTGGTTATAGCAGCAGATGATGGCGTAATGCCTCAAACTAGGGAACACTTGGATATTATAAAGCTTTTAGATATAAAAGATGGAATGGTTGTAGTTACAAAATCATCTATGGTTGAAGAGGATTGGCTTGAACTTGTTATTGAAGATATTAAGGATTTTGTTTCCGATTCTTTTTTGGCGGATAAACCTGTTGTAGCTGTTGATTCCATAAGTGGTAAAAATATAGATATAGTTCGTGAGACTATTGAAAGAGCAAAAGAAAAAGTTATTAGTAAGAGTAAAAATGGAGTCTTTAGACTTCCTGTTGATAGGGTTTTTATATCTAAAGGACATGGAACAGTTGTTACAGGAACTATTTTATCGGGATCTACAAAGGAGGGTGATCTGTTAAAGGTTCAACCTTTAGATAAAGAGGTTAGGGTTAGATCTTTGGAGTCTCATGGAAAGAAGATGGATCTTTTAAAAACAGGAGACAGAGCCGCTATAAATTTACATGGAATATCAAAAGATGAGATTAATAGGGGTGATATTATAACAACTCCGGGGTATTTGAAGCCTACATATATGTTTGAGTCAAACCTATTTCTTTTAAATTCTTCTAAAGAGCTTAAGAATAGGGAAAGGGTTAGGGTTCACGCCGGAACAAGTGAGGTTTTGGGAAGGGTTTATACCTTGGAAGATAGTAAACTCTTTCCCGGCGAAAAGGGACTCGTTCAAATTAGGCTTGAGGATAAACTAAGTATATCAATAGGGGATAGATTTGTTATAAGAACATACTCACCACAAGTAACTATAGGTGGAGGTAAGGTTATTACAACATCTGTCAAAAAGATAAAAAGCTCCGATAGTGAGAGAATAGAGATGTTAAAAGATATGAATAAATTGGATCCTGCAGGATTTATTGAAAAAATAATTTTTTCAAAAAATGACAAGGGAGTATTTTTAAAAGATCTTTCTCTTGAAATTACTATGGAGCTTGATGATACAACAAGGTTTGTAAATGAATTAATCTTGGGAAAAAGGGTTTTAAGTGATGGAAAAAAGGATAACCCTTTTCTTATTGAAGTTACTGTTTATAAAAAATTTAGAGAGAGTATTTTATCCTCTTTAGAAAATTTCCATTTAACAAATAAGCACAAAATAGGTATATCCAAAAGTGAAATAAAAAGTATAGCTTGTAAAAGGTCTGGACAGAACTTTTTTGATCTTATTATTAAGAAGATGTTGGAAGAGAAACTTATTGAAGTTGAGGATAATATAGTTAAAAGATTTGGTTTTACTCCAAAGTTTGATAAAGAGATGGAAACTCTTATAAATAAAGTTTATAATCATTATGACAACAAGGGTTTCAATTCAAACCCACCCAAGGAGATATTCACTCAATTTTGTAATACTGAAAAGCTTTTTTATGAAGCTATATCAATATTAATACAGGAAAAAAAGTTAGTTAAGATTAATGATAATATTTTTCTTTCAGGTTCAGGATATGAAAAGCTTATAGATCTTTTAAAAAGGAAGATGAAAGAAAATGGAGAGATTGCTATTAAAGATATATCTGATAACTTTAATACATCAAGAAAATTTTCTATACCAATTCTTGAATATTTGGATAAAAATAAAATAACTCGTAGAGAGGGTGATATTAGAGTATTGGCTTAGTTCATAATTAATAGTTTTTACAAATATTCATTTTTTCTTAATTAAAACAATGGGTGGGGTTTGTTTTAATATCTTAGTTTACATAATATAAATTATGCGAAATTGCAATCTATAAAATAAGCCCCAACTTTGGGGCTTATTAAATTATTTAAAAGCAAAACAAGGTTTTATCCTATAATCTTTTCAACATCATCAACAATTCCATTGGTTTTGCAATCAAGTTCATGTAGGAACTCAGCCATTTTAGCTTCAGTTTCAACTCTAAACTTATCCTGTTTATCAAAACCTGAAAGATTGATCTTAACATTAAGCCCTGCAGATTTAACGGCTGAATTTATCATAAGAGCTGCAACACCTGCATCACTTGCGGCATTAGTATTACCAATGGCTGCAACTTCTTTTATTATAGGTGTTAAAAGAAGTGATTTTTCCATGACTTTTAATGGTATAGTTGTTCCAAGTTCTTGAGCATACCTATTCTCTTTTTCAGCTTTCTTTATTAAACACTCATCTCCACTTTTCTTAGCCTTCTTTAATGATCCGGCAGCTCCCATCATTATGTTAAATGCATTTGTATCTTCATCAATAAGTTTAAGAAGTTCATATTTTCTTGCTTGAAGATCTTTGGCAATCTCATTAAATCGGATATTGTTCTCTTTATAACCTTTTTTACCAAATGAAAGATTCATAACCATAGAACCTAAACTAGCTGCAAGTGCACCACAAAGAGCAGCAACTGAACCACCACCGGGAGCCGGAGAGTCTGTACTTAACATATCATTAAACTCAGTTAAAGTAAGATCTACTAAACCCTTCTCCTCTTTTATCATTCTTTCAATAATCTTCTCTTCAGGATTAAATTCAGCTACATCAGAAACACCAAGAGATCTACAAGCTATCTTTATGATCTCATCCTCATCAATACCTGCACACATTCCCTGCTTTTCAAGATAGTGAACTCCTGCATCTAAAAGAGCTTTTTTAGGTACTACACCAACAATCTCAGATCCTGTTACTCTCATACCTTTTTCAAGAGCAAGTTTCTCAACAGCATCGTAAACATGATGCATATTAGTTACATTATAGTTTGTAAGATTTATAGAGATTTGAGCTATTTTATAATCATCAACATACCAACCAATAGCCTTACAATTTTTGAACATACCCGGAATATGAACCTTATTTCCATCTTTATCTTTCTTTTTTCTACCCTGTTCTCTAATTACATTTGCAATAGCTTTTACAGGTTTAACATTTGTTGTATTAAGGTTGATATTATAAGCAATTAAGAACTCTCTTGCTCCAACAGCTGTAGCTCCCGTAGTAGGATTGAATTCAAAAGGTCCGGCATCAGGTCTGTTAGCCTCATCTTTCATTCTCTCCTCTAGAGCCTCATACTCACCCTCTCTTACAACGGCAAGATTTTCTCTTTCAGGAGTCATAGCTGCCTTTTCATAAAAATAAACAGGAAAATTAAGCTCTTCACCAAGTCTTTTACCAAGCTTTCTTGCCTCCTCTGCTGTCTCTTCCATAGTTATTCCACTAACAGGAACTAAAGGGCAAACATCACAAGCACCAAATCTAGGATGAGCACCTTTATGTTTTGACATATCGATAAGTTCATGAGATTTTTTTATGGCTTGAAAAGCAGCTTCTTTAACAGGCTCTACATCTCCAACAAATGTAACAACTGTTCTGTTTGTATCATATCCGGGATCAACATCTAAAAGCTTGACACCTTTTACCTTTTTTATCTCAGCAGTAATTTGATCAATTACCTGCATATTTCTACCTTCGCTAAAGTTTGGAACACACTCCACTAATCTCATAGTTTCTCCTATATTCATGTTATTAAAATTTCAATAAATTTCACCTTAATTTTGGTAAAATCAGAATACAATAATTCTATAACAATTTTAACACAATCTAACTAATTTTGCAATGGCAATTTTGAGAATAAAAAAGGTGTAAAACCAGAACTAAAAATATCTGATTATGCTCTATTTTTGGAACGGCATAAACAAAAGATAAATTAATATTATTAATTGCTAATAAATCATTTCTCTCTGAACAGGCTTATACCCTGCTGATGATATAATATACTCTAACTCCTCTAGATCCATCTTAAAATTTACACCCGCAGATCTTACAACATTCTCCTCAATCATTAGTGATCCAAAATCATTTCCACCATATGCCAGTGCTATTTGGGCTATCTTACTGCCTTGAGTTACCCAAGAAACCTGAATATTATCAAAATTATCAAGAAATATTCTACTTATTGCTAGCATCTTTAGGTATTGATAAGGAGTAGCTTTTTCAATATCTGGATAGAGTGCTTTTATCTTGGTGTTATCAGGCTGAAAGCTCCAAGGTATAAATGCAGTAAAACCTAAAGTTTTATCCTGAAGATCTCTCAAAGATTGAAGATGGTCAAATCTTTCCTCAATAGTTTCAATAGATCCAAACATCATTGTTGCTGTGGTTCTGAGACCTAGTTTATGAGCAACCTCCATAACTTTAAGCCACTCCTCGCTACTACATTTGTAATCACTCATTAAACCTCTTACTCTATCTGAAAGTATTTCTGCTCCACCACCGGGAATAGAATCAAGTCCATAACTCATAAGCTCTTTTATAATATATTCAAGAGGTTTATTCTCAAATCTTTGTATATGTATAATTTCAGGAGGAGAAAGAGCATGGATCCAAATATTATAATTTTTCTTTATAAATGTGAAAAGATCCTTGTAAAAGCTTAATCCAAGATTTGGATGTAAACCTCCTTGTAGAAGAATCTGAACACCTCCTAAATCTAAAGTTTCCTCTATCTTTTTACCTATCTCCTCATGTGAAAGAAGATACCTTCCCTCTTTCTTCTCATCATCCCTATAAAAGGCACAAAATTTACACTTAGCCAAACAAATATTTGTATAGTTTATATTTCTATCAATAATGTAGGTTACATTTTTATTAGGGTGCTTTCTTAATCTTACACTATTTGCCAAGATTCCAATTTCAGTAAGATTTAATCCGTTATAGATTTCAATAGCTTCCTCTTTAGAGATTCTGATTCCATCTAAAACCTTGTTTTTAATACTATCCAAATTTCTCATCTAAGTTTTTCTTTTTTTCTTATTTGTAGCAGGAAATAAAACATTGTTCAAAATTAACCTGTAACCCGGAGAGTTAGGATGAAGATCCAGTTCTGTTGGAGGATCATCTACAAAGTGTCGATAATCTTCAGGATCATGTCCTCCATAAAAAGTAAAGAACCCCTCCCCTACTTCACCATGTATATATTTAGCCTCATTTGAAGCTTTTCTTTCACCTAAAACTGTTACACTTTTTTTTACTAAATTTTTTCTAAAAGATGTTGTTTGACCCATAAAGCCTTTGATTAACTTTGTATGATTTTGGGTTAAAATAGCAGGAATAGGATCAAACTTGGCAGAAAACTCAAAGAGTGTAAAGTAGTCGCTGTTTTTATCCACCAATCCTCTCTTATCCATTGTCATATCTATATCAGAAAACTCATACTCTATTGGATTTTCTATTAATTTAAAATCTTTAAAAGCTATGGTTTGAGAATAGTCTAGCTTTTCTTGACAATTAGGATCTGAAGGATCTCCATCAAACATCTCTTTACATATATCTGTATTCATAGCAGAGAGAGCAATATCGTAACTGTCTGTAGCACTACACATTGCAAATAGAAATCCACCGTTTAACATAAACTGTTTTATTTTTATCACAACGGCTAGTTTTAGTTTTGATACCTTTGAAAAACCAAGATCTTTTGCCATCTTTTCAAACCTGATCTTCTGCTCTATATACCATCTTTTATTTCTGTGTGAACCATAAAATTTACCATATTGTCCTGTGAAATCCTCATGATGAAGATGAAGCCAATCGTAGTTTCCAAGCTTACCATCTATAACCTCTCTATCCCAGATAGTATCAAAAGGTATTTCTGCATATGTAAGAGCAAGAGTAACAGCATCATCCCAAGGGAATTTTCCCGGAGGCGTATAAACAGCAACCTTTGGAGCCTTGTCAAGGGATACAGCATCCATATTATTTTCTAAAATTACAGACTTTATTCGGGAGTATTCCGAAGAGGATATAAGCTCATAAGTAACACCTCTGGTCTCAGCTTCAGAAACTACATTTGAGTACCCTTCAATATAGAAAGAACCTCCCCTGTAGTTTAAAAGCCACTCAGCTTTAGCTCCATTATCAATTGCCCAATAAACTAAACCGTAGGATTTAAGATGATTACTCTGAGTATCATCCATGGGTATTATTATGTCTGTTCCAAAAACTTTTATTACTACTATAAATATTAAAAAGAATCTTATCATTTAACCATTACCATCTTTCCGGTTTTAGAGATTTCACCTTTCTTTAAAAGATAGAAATATAATCCTGAAGATAAAAACTCTCCACTAAAATTTATAGATTTTAAGCCACTATCTCTATAATTATAGCTTTTTGAATAAACTGTTTCACCTTTGATATTGTAAACATTGAAATCAATATTACCGGGAGAATCTATATTAAAGCTAATAGTTGTAGAAGGATTAAATGGATTAGGATAGTTTCCTAAAAGCTCAAAACTATCAACAATATTTTCCTCAATATCCGTAAGTTCAATAAAATTATAATTACCACTATTTCTGAGATCATACTTCATATTTTGAAGAATAAAATCATCGTTTAGTTTTACAGGATTATCGTATAGGTAGATATCTCCATAACCTGTGTACCCTAATATCTCATAATCTCCGTCTCCATCTATATCAACAACAGGGGTTGACCACAACTTATAATTTGTATTATCCGGAACAAATATAGGAAAGTTTTCTACAATAGATCCATCGTAACCACTCCAACACAAAATAAGGCCATCATGAGTAGTTGTTAGTATATCTCTGTAACCATCATTATCGAAATCAACTATTGTAGGAGAGTTTAAGTCATTATTTATAGAGTTAACATCTATTGGAAAATTTCTGTAAGGGGTTCCATCACTCTCTAAAATATAAAGCTTTTTCCCGGTTAGATAGATTATTTCAAGAGAACCATTTTTATCAAGATCAGCTATCACAGGAGAATCATTTCTTATTCCAAGTCCTTGATTTTTATAGTTTTCAGCAATAACACCACCCTCAAAGCCTGGGAAATCTACGAGAATATATCCACTGTCGCTATCTCCAATTAGATTATAAACATAGATCTTACCGGGGTTAATTGTATTGTTCTCAGTAGAAACAATAATCTCTAAATTGCCATCTCCATTTAAATCTATACTTTTAACAGGTCCACAAATATTTGTTTCATGAGTTTTTGTTAATATAATATTACCCTCTAAACTATTTCCTATACGAAGGTTTTTTGAAGAGTTAAAAACTATATCTTCAGATCCGTCATTATTAAAATCTCCAAAAATAGGAGATGATATTCTATAATCATTATATTGGGAGGTTATGGGATAGTTTTCAATAAGCTTAAGACTACCATTAACATAATCAAAACCATAAATTATACCACCATATAAGCCCTCTAAGTTGTCATCAAAGCAGGTAATAAAAATTTCATAATCACCATCTTTATCAATATCATGAAGAACAGGAAGTTGATTGAAAAGAAACCCGTAATAGATTTTTGAGGTTAAAAGTAGACCTTCATGATTATGAACCTGTACCTCCGAACTATCTCCAAAGGTAAAAAAGTTACTAACAACCTCATCCTCACCATCTCCGTCTATATCTCCAAAAGCCATACCATAGTTGTTATCACCTCCATACATTGTTCCTTCTTGAGTATAAAAAGGTAAAATCTCCTCATCTTCAATCATAAAATAATCATTACTCTTGGTAGGTATGTATACTCTATTTCCATTTACAATAGGATTCTTAATTGAGATATTGCTAACCTTTTTAGGGTATCCTTCTTGAATAGTTTGCTGATTTGGTGTTATATACTCAGATGTTAAAACTACGCTATTTCCACTTATTACCAAAATTTTGTAACTATCACTTAAATCAATAACATCCAAAGAGAAAGAGCTTGATTCCATTAAACCTTTACCGAAAATATCTCCATTATTATTTATAATCTTATATTGACACTCAATACTGTTTTCAAGCTTCCAGAAGATATTGTATATATCACCCACTTTTTGTATAAATGAAAATTTAAAGCTATTATCTGACAAATAATTATACTCTATATTTTTATACTCTATTTCTGTTTCATCGTATGAAATAGTTATTGAGTAACTTTTGTTGGGATCGGTAGAAAAGATATTTTTCAAATATATCTCATTATTTAATTGGAGAGTAAAACTATAACTATCAATAGTAGTACCGTTATGCTTTAGATTAATTGTTATAGGATCTTCTCCTAATCTGTTTCTGTTCTCTATTATAAATCCCAGAGAGTTTCCATTATTATCAAAGTATGTAGATAGAAGAGTGATTTTAGGGTTAGCTATAGTTATTGGTTGATCATAACTCAAGCAGTGGTTGTTGTCTAAATATAGATCAAAACTAAGATTTATTGTTGTATCATTCTCAAGAATAAAATTATCGTTAACATAAAGATCAAGAAGGTCAACTGAAAGGTTAGAAAAACCATTGGTTATAGGGAAAATTAAACTATCACAGGAGAAATTCAGATAATCAAAATCTTCATTCTTAATCAAAACTTTCAGATTTTCATAGTTACTATAGTTGTAAACCTTAAAACTCCCTTTTAGTTTGCTAGTCTGGTTAGGGTTGATAACTAAACTGTTTTCATCTAATGAGATTGATTTAATCTCTACCCCACTGTAATCATCTACAGGAAATGAATGCCTTTTTAGATAGCTTTTAGAAGAATAAGTAAAAACTGTAATAGAATCTGATTCAACTCCTCCAATATTTACACTAATATCTCCATTTCCATCAACATAGTGAGAACTTTTAAAATTGGTTCCATCAAAAATTGAAAGTTTAGTCAGATTCCCCTCTGTGCTTCCATCTATTTTAAAAGTTATAGCATCTAATCTTTTTTCTAAAACAGAAAGAGAGATATCAATATCATCTGTTACAATTGAAAATGAAGGATCTCCGGAGTTGCTGTATGAATGATAAAGTAACCTTGAATAATTATTTTCGTAAATATTGGTAAACCCTTCCATTTTTGAACTATTAAAAGATTCTCCAACATTATGTGAATCATGTATTTTTTCGGCATACAGTTTGTTTTGTATATATGAAACACCGGGATATTCGGTAACAGAGGAACCTACATAGTTTAACCCTCCCCCACTACTTCTTATTACAGTAGAAGCAAAGCTTGGAATATCTATTGATCCCGCAATACAAGCTGAAACTAAAAAAATTGCAGAAGGATTAATCTTTTCTTCTATGTACTTACTGGAAAGTGTCCAACCGTAAACTTGACCAATCCTATCATAATTACCGTGAGATTGAGAAAAAATAAAATTATAGCTATTGTCAAAAACTTCAGAAACTGTATCATAGTTAAAGTTGGGAGTTGTTTCTTCATAAAATATAGTGTTATTATTCTCTTGAGGAATAGCTCCAGTTATATAGTTACAATAGAACTCATAATCACCCGGGAAAAATAGATTAAAACCCATTATAAAGTTCTTCTTATGGGAGTTAAAATCTCCATTATAATAGGAGTTAAGCTTATCTATATATATTTCAAGATCTACATTTGATGAGATAGGAAGTCTTCCTATCATAACTTCAGGGAAAAGATCACTATTATCAACAGATTCGGCTAAAATACCGTTATTGTTTTCATCAAAATTACCGTCAAGATTAGAGTAGTATATATCAGAAGGAATATATTCATATCCGCTATAAGGTTTTAATATAGGAACTGGGATATTTGAACTATTACCAACAAGGAGCACATACTCAATACCTCTAAACTTGTAATAATCCTTAATACACTCTCTAATTTTTTCTTCAATATTAATTCCGGAATAGTTTCCCATTATAGAAGAGAGAGTAATAACCTCTACTCTAAAACCTCTTTTTTCAATACTACTCTTTAACTGATCTATAGAGTTATTAAAAACTGAAGTAGTAACGATTAAGTAATCTAAATTGTTGTTACCACCAATTTCTCTCTCTATTGGCTTCAAATCATCTCTTTTATTGAAAGAATACTCAACTTTATTGATAAAGAAAATAGAATCATTTTCCACAATAAAAGGTGAATATTGAATGGAGTTTACTACTTTCTCTCTACAAAAACCGGATTTTGATATTGAAACAGGATTTATAGTATTACTATTTGGATATATTCTACTCTCCAGGCCTTTGTTTTTAACCTTACCTAGATATTCTTTTTCAACTATTTCATAATTTATATTAGATATAAGGCATGAAAGATTAAGATCTATCTCAAAAGATGGTATTATATAATCTTCATATCTTTTGTAAGAGTTAGTATCGAATGAATTAATTTTATTGAATGAATTCTCTTTAGAAATATCAAATCTATCTAATTTAGATTCAATAACACCTCCTGAGTCACCAACTAATTTTAATTTATAACTTTTACTAAAAGAAAAATCTAAAAGCATCAAAACTATCAAAAATAAAAACTTTTTATTCACAATCTCCTCCAAAAGCTATACAAACATGCTCTTTAATAAATAGATATCATATTATAGTATAAAACAATATCCCCCTTTGCAAGCTATAAATTAGCTGAAAAAAGAAAAAATCTATTACGAAACTACAAAATGTTCAAACAATTAAAGAAATATTAAGATATATTTTCCTAAATTGCCTTAAAAATTCAGACTTTCGAGAAGCGAGTAGTTCAAGGAGTTCTTTTATAGAGGATAGATTGGCTATGTGGGTCTTAAAATCCTTTCTTTAGTGAAATAGATATTTTAGCGGTTAAAAGAGAGTTTCCTATTATACACAATGTTAAATTTATAGGTTTAATTATTACGTAAAATAGATTATTATTTTTATATTGAACTTGGGTTAAGTATATAAAGTTTATCATTTTTTTCAGTATATCTAGAATAATAACTCTTTTCTTTTTTGTTAAATCTTATTATAAATTAGCTCATATATTTTACTCAAATTAATACCTTAAAGTAGTTTTGGGTAAATCAAATTCATTCTAAACAGATTTAAGGGTTTAAAATGTTTAATAAATCTCAACAGTCGGCAGTAGATCATATTGAAGGACCTTGCCTTGTTCTAGCGGGTGCCGGATCAGGAAAAACAAGAGTTATTACCGGAAGAGTAGAGAATCTTATAAATAAAGGTGTTAAACCTGAATCAATTTTAGCCATGACATTTACCAATAAAGCTGCCGGAGAGATGGGAGAAAGAATAAAAGAGACTCTGGGGAAAGATTTAAGCAAAGGTTTATTGTGTACAACATTTCACTCATTTTGCGTTAGATTTCTAAAAGAGTTTATAAAAAAGGTAGATAAAGGTTTTACAAAAGATTTCTCAATCTACACATATAGTGAGCAATTAGCACTTATAAAAAAATCTATGCACAATTTAGGTATAGGCGAAAACTTTTTTGACCCTAAACTTGTTTTATGGAAAATATCTTCACTTAAAACTAGAGGGATTGATATTGCCAAAATGGAGATTCTAGATCCTCTTTCAAGTGTTGCCAGAAGGGTTGTTGTTGAATATGCAAGAGTAATGAAGCTTTGTAATGCCTTGGATTTTGATGATCTTCTAAACTTTACGGAAAAAATTTTAAAAAATAATATTGAAGTTAGAAAAAAAGTTTCTGAAAGATATAAATTTATACTTGTAGATGAGTTTCAAGATACAAATAATGTTCAATATAGAATTGTTAAACATCTTGCAAGCGAACATAAAAACATATTTGTTGTTGGTGATGATGATCAAAGTATATATGGTTTCAGAGGAGCTAACTTTGAAAATATATTACAATTTGACAGAGATTGGGGTAATTGTAAGGTTGTTATACTGGATATGAACTATAGATGTAGTTCCACTATTTTAGATGCAGCAAATGCAGTTATTGGTAATAATAGCGAAAGAAAAGCTAAAGATGTTAATGCTTTTAACAATTCCGGAGATAAAATTGAGTATTTTGAAAACGATAATGAGAAGGATGAAGCAACAAATATAGCTATGGGAATAGAGACACTTGGAAGAAAAAATTATGGAGAAACAGCTATCCTCATAAGAGCAAACTATCAGGCAAGAGCATTAGAAGAGATTCTTAGATCTAAAAAGATACCATACAATCTTGTAGGGGGTATTAAGTTTTTTGAGAGAAAAGAGATTATGGATATTCTCGGATATCTAAAAATTATTGTTAACCCTTCTGATGAAGTTTCAATCTTAAGGGTTATAAACCTACCTAAAAGAGGGATTGGTAACGAGACTATTTTTAAAATTTCAAACTATGCACAGGAAAAAGGGATAACCTTTTACGAGGCTTTAAAAGATTATAAATCTATTAAATCTATAAGATCACTACTTCATGACAAGTTGGAAAAATTTCTAATTTTTATAGAAAATAGTAGAGAGATGTTTAAATATGGTAATCTTCTTGAGAATACTAAAGAGTATGTATCAAAGACAGGTTATATAAACTATTTGGAAGAGGAGTTTAAAGAGGATGATAAAAAATTAAAAAATAAACTTAATTCAATAGATGAACTATACAACTCTATTTCAGACTATTGTGAAGAGAATCCTAAAGCAAAACTATCCTCATATTTGGAGAAGATATCATTAAAACAAGATAGTGATGATCTTTCAACCAAAAATCAAATCAAAATAATGACTGTACACAGCTCAAAAGGGCTTGAGTTTGATAATATTTTTATAGCGGGATTGGAGGAGGGCACCTTTCCTCACGAAAGATCTTTAGAAGAGAACAATATTGAAGAGGAGAGAAGGCTTTTTTACGTTGCAATAACAAGAGCTAGAAAAAAGCTCTATCTTTCATCTGTTAGAGTTAGAAAGAAGATGGGAGAAGAGGTTGATATGAAAAGATCAAGGTTTCTAAGTGAGATTCCTGAACAACTTTTTTTAGTTTCTCCGGAAAAATATCAAGAAGTTAGTCTTGAATATCACAAATCGGCAATTGCCGAGATGATGAAAAAAATATCCGGTAAGCTATAGATTAGAAAAACTCAAATTGTTTTAGATAAAGAGAATTATAATAGAAAACGGAGTATGTTTATGAGAGGAATAGTTTTAATTTTGATAACAATATCTACACTTTTAGGTAATCTAAAAATCTATTCGCCAAAAGCACCACCCTCAATACCTCTTTTTAACAGAGAGTACAAGGGTGTAACTATAGATTTATATGATAGATTCAACACTGCAATTCTACCTAAAATAGTTAAGGGTGAAGAAGCTCTTTATATCATACCTACCAATGTAGCTGCAAAACTTTTTAACAAGGGTATTGATATATCCATACTTGCAACTTTAAGTGAAGGATTACTATTTTTCTGCTCTAAAGAGGATAAGAGATTAAGTGAGATAAAGGATAAAACAATCTATGTGCCTGCTAAAGGCTCCTCCCCTGATGTTATAACAAATATTATTATTAAAAAAAGCCAAAACATAAAGATTAAATACAGTAGTGCTCCTGAGATAGCAAAACTTATGAAAGCAGGCAGAATAGATTTTTCCGTTCTTCCTCAACCTCTTGCTTCTATGGTGGAATCGGATAATATAAAGATTTTTGATATGAAAAAAGATTGGGGAAAAACAGATGGGGAGTTTACCATTCCTCAAGTTTCTATTGTAGCGTTTAACTCTATTTTGGAGAGTAAGAAGATTGAGTTAAATAAATTTTTGATAGATTTTGAAAAAGAGATTAAAAAGATAAATGAGAGTGAAGAGCTAAACTTTGAAAGATTGCAACCTATCGGATGGAAACTATCCAAAAACAATCTAAAAAGATCCTTAAAAAAGATGAATTTAACATTTAATAATAATTTCCAATCTGTAAAAGTTTACTTGGAAAAACTTTACAAAAAAGACCCTAAACTAATTGGCGGGAAAATACCATCTGAGAAATTTTATAAAAAATAGACTTTTCACAATAATAGGAGTTTTCTCTGTTATTGCAATGTGGGAAATAACAACATATTTTGTAGATCCCATACTATTACCAAAACCTCTTGATGTTATAAAGGAGACAGCTTCTCTACTCTCATCAAAAGAGGTTTACAGCTCACTTCTCAATACATTGACAAAAACATATATGGGAGTAGCAGGATCTCTAATAGCAGGTCTTTTTTTTGCTGTACTAGCAGTACAATCAAAATTTATAGATAGAATTATAAACCCCATAACCTTAATTTTTCAATCTGCACCTATCATATCTTGGATACTTCTCTCTTTAATCTGGTTTGACAACTCTATTATACCTATAATAGTAATAATATTTTCAGCTTTTCCTATTATATTCATTAATAGCAGAAACAGTATACATAATATAGAAAAGAGAACAAGAAACTTTGTTAAAATCTACAATATAGATAAAATAAAGAGAATAAAAGGTATCTACCTACCATCTATATACATAACTCTTAAAAGTTCTGTAAGAGTTGTAATGGAACTCTCCTTAAAAATCTCTGTAATGGCTGAAGTAATCTCCAATGCAACCGGAGGTATAGGAGAAAATTTGAATAATAGTTGGATAAATATTGATACGGTATCTCTTTTAAGCATAACCTTGATTCTTATTATGTTTACCTATATAAATGTAAAGATTGTAGATTTTATACTGAGAAAGATATATTAAATGAAGATCACTAACTTGAAAATAGATATTGGAAAAGAGACTATTGTAGATAATTTAAATCTCTGTATTGATAATTTTAAGATATTAGGATTCTACGGTCCTTCCGGTTCAGGTAAAACTACAATATTAAACTGTATTGGAGATCTTTTAGAGTATGAAGGGTCTATTTTAGGAATTGATAAACCTATCAGTTTTATGTTTCAGGAAAATCTACTATTTGAATGGTTCACAGCTAGAGAAAATATTCTCTTTGTAGGTAAAGAAGATGATATTGAGAAGTTAGAAATAGTATCTGGGATATTGGAGATAGATAATATTTTGGATAAGAGGATTTCACAGCTAAGTGGAGGAGAAAAGGATAGAGTTTCACTGGCAAGAGCCTTATACTTCAACGCAAGGAGTATTCTCTTAGATGAACCTTTTAAAAGTTTAGACTCCAAATTAAAGAGTAGGATTATACCCAAGATTAAGAAATTTACAGAAAATATGGGAGCAAAAGTTATAATTATAAGTCATAACTATGAGGAGATAAATCTCTTTTGCGATAAGGTAGTTATTTTTGATAATTTTCCCATTAATAAAGCTGTTATTAAGGAGGTCTCTATTGAAAAAATTAAATATTTAAGTAATAAGAGAGGAGAGTGATCATAATTTATCCTCTACCATTTATTTTCCGTAACTTTATAGTTTTTCATATTTTAAAATTTTGATCACAACTAAATTATTTGTAAATAGTTAGGATTATTAAAAATAATTACTTTAAATACATAGTAATAATCTAATTAAAAAAACTATTGCTATACCTGTATAAAATTTATTATGATTAGAAGCCCTTTACTTAACTTAGATTTGTTTTGGGTAATCAGAATCTGCTAAAAAAGGTTATATTTGACTTGTTTAATGGTTTGTACGGATGCTTTTGAAATTAAATATAATAAATAATATCTATTAAAAAGCTTTGCAGTTCATTTGGGAGAAATAGATAATTAAAACAAAATTTATATTAATTGTTTATCTCTAATTCTCGTTGAAAAGGGGTGTTTAACTTAACCGTTGTAACTCCCTCTTATTAAATAAACTTTGCTTTAAACCATCTTTAACATTTATGATCTTTTAAAAGTGGAACATAATTAAAATTATTTTATATTTTAAAGGGTTTTACATGTTTTCTTACATAAAATTTAAAGTTATACTTCTTACGATAAGCTACTTTTTTTTAGAACCTTACATGTTTCTATATAGGAGAATTAAAGGGGATGTTGCCATAAGAAAAAAAGCTATTAAGCTTTCAAAATATTGGTGTGTAAAGATATTTAAATGGCTAAAAACCGATATTATTATTGAAGGAGAGCAAAATATTCCAAACTATCCTGTTGTTATTGTTTCAAACCATCAAGGAAGTTTAGATATACCTCTTCTAATGGGTTTTTTAAAAAACAGACCATCATTTGTTGCAAAAAAAGAGCTTAAAAAAGTTCCTATTTTATCATCTTGGATGAATCTTTTAGGTTGTGTGTTTTTGGACAGAAAAAGTCCTAGAGAAGCAGTTAAGAGTTTCAGAGAAGCTTCAAAAATCATACAGAGTGGACAAAGTATTGTTATATTTCCTGAAGGTAGAAGATCATCTGATCTTAAAGAGTTTAAAAAAGGATCTTTCAAACTTGCTGTATATTCAAAAGTTCCAATTCTTCCGGTAACTATTTTAGGAACTGATATAGTTACAAAACAGTATAAGCATGTAGAAAAAAGAGTTAAGGTTATAATTGATAAACCGGTAAAGATAGATCATCTCTCAAAAGAGGAATTAAAAGATTTGCCGGAAAGGATAAAGGGTATAATTGAAAGTAATTTTGTTAGTGATTATAATATTTTTGTTTAGCTGTGGAGAAAATCTTACGATTAGTGAATCTATTATTGATTTTGGAGAGGTTAAGCCTGAAAGTAAACATGAGAAATTTTTAACTATATATAATCGAGGATGGTCAGATGTTGAAATAGATACAGTTTTAACACCTTGCACTTGCACCAAAGTTGAAGTTGAAAAGTATATAATTGAGAGTAATGATTCAACAGAGCTCTATCTTAATTTTGAGTCAAGAAGTAGATCCGGTAAAATGAAGAAGGATTTTACAATCAAATTCAAAAATGGCAAATCAATAAAAGCATATATAACATGTAAAGTAAATTCTATATTTTAGAAAATTTGTAAAATATAAATGGAGGAATAATGGAAAAATATCTCGACTACACAATACCATACAAAATAGCCGATATCTCTTTGGCTGAATTTGGTAGAAAAGAGATTGATATTGCAGAAAAAGAGATGCCGGGTTTGGTATCTGTTAGAGAAAAATATAGATCTGAAAAACCTTTGAAAGGTGTTAGAATAACAGGTTCGCTACATATGACAATCCAAACAGCTGTTCTTATTGAAACATTAGTAGCCTTAGGTGCAGATGTTAGATGGTGCTCATGCAATATCTTCTCAACCCAAGATCATGCAGCCGCAGCAATTGCTAAAACAGGTGTTCCTGTATTCGCTTGGAAAGGCGAAACTATGGAGGAGTATTGGTGGTGCACTACTCAAGCTTTATCCTTTCCAGGAGGAAAAGGACCTCAACTTATTGTAGATGATGGTGGAGATGCTACTCTTCTTGTTCACAAAGGTTTAAAAGCTGAAAAAGATCCATCTATTTTAGATAGTAAAACCCTCTCTTATGAGGAGAGCATAATAAATAATGTTCTGAAAACTGTTCTAAAAGAGGAACCTACAAAATGGGAAAAGACAATAAAAGAACTTAAAGGCGTTTCAGAAGAAACTACTACAGGTGTTCATAGATTATATCAGATGATGGAATCGGGTGAGCTTCTTGTTCCTGCAATAAATGTTAATGATTCTGTTACAAAATCAAAATTTGATAATCTTTACGGTTGTAGGGAAAGTTTAGCTGATGGTATTAAAAGAGCAACAGATGTTATGATGGCAGGAAAAGTTGTTGTTGTTTGTGGTTATGGAGATGTTGGTAAAGGTTGTGCAAGATCTATGAGAGGTTATGGGGCAAGAGTTATCGTTACTGAAATAGATCCTATATGTGCTCTTCAAGCTTCAATGGAAGGTTATGAAGTAACAACTGTAGAGGATACTCTTGGAAGAGGAGATATTTATGTTACTACCACAGGAAACAGAGATATTATAACTCTTGAGCATATGAAAGCTATGAAAGATCAAGCTATTGTTTGTAACATTGGTCACTTTGACAATGAGATTGAGGTTGAAAAACTTGAAAAATATGAAGGTGCAAAAAGATTAAATATAAAACCTCAAGTTGATAAATTTATTTTTGATGACGGTCATGAAATCTTTCTTCTTGCTGAAGGAAGACTTGTAAATCTTGGTTGTGCAACAGGACATCCTTCATTTGTTATGAGTAACTCTTTCACTAACCAAGTATTAGCTCAGATTGATCTTTGGAAAAATAATTATGAAGTGGGAGTTTATATGTTACCTAAATATCTTGATGAGGAGGTTGCAAGACTTCATCTTGAAAAGGTTGGAGTTAAACTTACTAAACTTTCAAAAGAGCAAGCAGATTATATTGGTGTTGATGTAAATGGTCCTTATAAACCGGAGCATTACAGATACTAAATTTATAATTTTAAAATAATTTAATGATAATATTTTCATTATGAATTATAGCCTGAAAAAATTTTATTGATTTTTTCAGGCTTTTAATTTGTGTAAATTGTTTTTAGGTCAAGCTTGATATTTTAATAGATTGACATTTTTAAATCTTAGTCTTATTTTATCAGCGATAAACTAAAATTGGAGTACTTATGAAAAAAGCCAAAGATATTAGATCGGGAAATGTTTTAAAAATAAAAAATGATCTCTTTACAGTCTTAAAGGCAGAACATTTTAATCCTAGCGAAAAAGCTTGTGTAATGAGAATGAAAATGAGAAATATTAAAACAAACCAGATTGTTAACGATACTTTCTTGGCTTCTGATGTTTATGAGGATCTTAGACTTGATTCAAAAGAGATGCAATATCTCTATAGATCGGGAGATATGCTTGTATTTATGAACAATGAAACTTATGACCAATTAGAGGTTGAAGAGAGTTTTATTGGTGATGGGATTGTTTTCCTTGAAGAGAATATGAATATCAATATGCAGTTTTATGAAGGAAAGCCAATTATGGTTGATCTTCCTCAAAATATTGTTAGTGAAATTGAGTATACTGAAGATGTAGATCCCGGTAATACAAGTGGAAACGTTTTAAAAGATGCTAAACTTACAAACGGATATGAACTCAAAGTTCCTGCTTTCTGTAAAATTGGTGACAAGATAAAGGTAGATACCAAAACCGGAGAGTATATCTCAAGAGAGAAATAAAATAATATTAATTTTCTGTCTAAAAAGGAGCAACTCTGCTCCTTTTTTTATTATATGAAATTCTTAGTGATAAGAGGTTAGTTATTTATAGGGTAGAAGATTTTATATAAGTACTCCCATTTTGATTCATAATTGATAGTGCTAAAAAAAGAAAATACTCCCAGTTTATTTTTTATGTAAGTTCTACCCAGTGATAAAAAATGTATTTTCGACTTAAATTTTTTTAACTATTATAATTTTTAAAAATTGTAAAGTCTACACATCAATAAAATACTATTATTTTTACAAATAACTCTTTGGAAAAATATTTATAACAAAGAAAGTGAATAGAGTGTCATATATATTTTCTGAGATATTTTACACTTATGTTATATATTTTCTTGCTTATTATATTTAGTTTTTTTATATTTCTGTAGTCTAGTAAAAATATTACATACTTGGGCGAATATTACAGAAAGGAGAAATAGTAATGAAAAAATTAATAATGGTTGTTTTGTGTTTGGTATTTGTTTCGGCATCTTTTGCTGAAAGCTGGAACATAAAGTCTAACGCATCTCTTAACTTGACTCAAAGTTACTACAGTGATGCGTGGTCAGGTGGAGATCTTGGTTCTATAAGTTGGACTCTGAACTTCAACGCATCTGCAGAAAAGCAATTATCAGAAATGTTTAGCTCTGAGAATACTCTTAAGCTAGCTTTTGGACAAACTCATAGTTCTTACAAAACTGTTAATGAGGATGGAGAAAATGAGGTAAAATGGGAATCTCCTGTTAAGTCAACAGACAAAATTGATTTTGAATCTGTTCTTAGAATGACTTTGGATTCTTATGTTGATCCTTATATCTCTTTCAGAGCTGAATCTCAATTTTATGACAAAATGGGAGATGAGACTAAGTACTTTAATCCTTTAACTCTAACTCAGAGTATTGGTGCTTCTAAATACTTTATAGACAAAGAAAACCATAGCTTTAGTACTCGTCTTGGTTTCGGTCTTAGAGAGTTAATTAACCAACACAATGATGGGGATACTCCTATTGATGGTGGTCTTCTTTCCGTAACCGACTATTCTGTTTACATGAATAACGGTAAGATAAACTACACTTCAAAGTTAACTTTATTCCAAGCTCTGTTTAATTCAGAATCAGACAATTTAGATGATCTTGATGTTGAATGGGATGCTCTTGATGTTGACTTTGAGAACACTTTAACTGCTTCTGTAACTGATTATATCGATGTAAGTCTTTTCTTACAACTTAGATATGATAAAGAAGAGAGTGATGATGTTCAATTTAAAGAGACTTTAGGACTTGGTGTTTCATATACCTTTGCTAAATAATTTTTAGTAGAGATTTTAAAGGGTCAATAATCTTATATTGTTGACCCTTTTTTATTTTAGTGTTTTATTTTAGCTATTATAAAAATAATAAGATACCTAATAGAAATTCAACTTATATCCGTACCCTGAGGTTCTCGAAGGGTATAACTATATGATTATAGTTTTCGTTCCCTTCGAGAACCTCAGGAAACTCTCTTTTCTATAGATATTTTACTTAATTACATACATATTGGATAAATACTTATCCTAACTTAGGTTGCTTATTGTTTTAAAAGTATATAATATAAATAAAAGAAGCCCCCAAAGTTTGGAGGCTTGAGATTATTGAAAAAAACCGAACTTTTTTCAGAAGATCCTATCTAATTAAAGTCATCTTTCTAGTTATAACCTTATCCTTAGAGATTAACTTATAATAGTAAACACCACTACTAATATCATCAGCGTTAAAAACAATATTATGGTTACCTCTCCTTAAATATCCATTTATCAATTTCTTCACTAATTGACCCTTAGAATCAAAGAGTAAAAGCTTAACAATAGAATCAGATGCTAAATCAAATTCTATTGTTGTTGAAGGATTAAAAGGGTTAGGATAGTTTTGATAAAGTTTTGTAACTTTAGGTAAGTTTTCATCAGTATTAACAGATGAGGTAACATTCCATAAAGTGGAATCAGAATCAATACCATCTGTAACAATTGCCTTTACAATATATTCACCAACGGTAAAATTAGTATAAAGGCTAGAGTAGTTAACACCTTGATCTGTGCCGTTAATAAACCAACTATAACTTAGTGAATCATTATCACTATCTGTTGCAAATATAGAGAAAGATAAAGTTTGATTTTCATCTATAACAACAAAATTATATCCGGGAACTTGGGAAACTATAGATGGAGCTCTGTTTACATTATCTACAGTTATATTCCAACTGTATGATAAGTTGCTTCTTGATATCTTTGTTCCATAGTTATCTGTTACAGAAAGAGTTAAAGTATGATTACCAGCTGAATTATAATCTGGAGTGTATTTATAGCTAGAAATCGTTGACACTTCAGTACTATCCAACTTCCAAGAGTAGTTTAATTCATTACCATCAGGATCAGAAGCATCAATTGAAAAACTAGTACTATCACCTTCACTTATTACTACCGTATTACCAACTTCAGGTAGTAATTCAGTTACTACAATTCCC
>PDON01000056.1 GCA_002742935.1 Candidatus Cloacimonadota bacterium
ATGATATGAATTATTTCTTTTTAAAAATATTGATGGCAACTGGATTTTTACCACATATTAGAAAAATAAAAATGCAACCATAATATTACAGAAAGAGCCCCATTATTTTAGTTATTTCGACCTGCTTATACGGAAAACCTATAGATGCTCCAACAAAGGAAAAAGCTTTTCAATCCAAATGGATAGTTATTGCTAAATATATTGAATTTAAAAAATCTGATTCTTATGAAATAGATTATTTTAGAGGTCCTACAGTAAAATATAAAATAATTAAGAAACTTAAAGGTAACTATATAGGTCAAGATATAAGTGTTCGTTACGACTTCCAAGATGGTTCTGCATGTTTACCTCCCAAAGAGTGGAAATTCTCTAAGAATAAAATGCCCAAAATAAACTCAAAATGGATATTATTTTTAGAAGAGAAAAGAGATAAAAAACTGTTTGTTACCTATAGAGAAAGCTATGGAAGATGGGAAGCAACAGAAAAAGATATTAAAGAGATTGAGAAATCCTTAAAAAAATGAAAATCTTAGTTCGACATAACTATTTATCTATTATTGTGCATAATAAATAGAATACTATATACAACTGTATTGATAAGTCTAGGAAAAGTTTTAAGATTTTTGAGCATTTCTTTTGTTACTTCCCATATTTTATAAACCTTTCCCTTTTAAAATCTCTTCTAAGCTAAACACCTCATGATCCTTTACATTCCTATCCTTTTCATTAAAAGCTATACCAATACAGATAACTTTTTTCTTGTCATTCAAGTATAGTTCATAATATTTTTTACTCTTTATCTGTATAGCCTGCTATCTCTAAGTAATTTTCATCAATTCCTCAATCTCTTTTCTATCCAATTCTGTAGTTTCTTCAATGAGGGAAATATCAACACCATTTTTTAATAATTTTTTGGCAATCTCTATACTCTTAAACTTCTCCCCTTCAATCCTTCCTTCAAGTTTACCTTCCTCTTTTGCTGTGTTGAGAGAGTTCATAAAGTCACGATAATATTTTAAACTACTTTCATACTCAATACACTCCTCTTTAGTAAACTTAGCAATCTCTGCTATTTCAAAAAGTTTATTAAATATCTCTTCTTGGAGCTTTGGAGGTCTTTCTTGTAGTCTATGTAAATATCTAAAAGCATATATCCATTTTTCAAAACGATCTGTAATCTCTTCTAGATCTTTTTTAAATTTTGGAACCTCTATATAGATATATGTTAGTTTATCATAGAAAACTTTATTGGTATCAATATCCTTTAGTTTTACTGTTGTTATAAAGTCATCCTTTTTTTCTAAATCATCTTTATCAAATATGAAATCTAAAATACCTATAGCGTACACAGCTTTTAGTTTGTAATCCCAATCCCCCTTTTTACCTTGGCTTTGAATGGGAAATGTAGAGTAGAAAACCGATCTATCTTTAAAATGGTTTTGTCTTGCTTTTTGAAGCTCAACTATAAACTTTTCTCCCTTTTCATTTTCACAATAGAGATCAAAAATAGCTTTTCTATCTATCTCCGTATAGCCGACCTGTTCAGATGTCAAAAAAGTGATATTTTTTATCTTCTCTTTCTTACTTTTTAAAAGCTCATTTAAAAAATCTATTAGTAACTCTTTGTTGATATCACTACCAAAAACTCTTTTAAATCCGTAATCGGTAAAAAGGTTTATATATTTCTCTCTTATTTCACTCATTTTGGAGACCTCTACTCTTATACTAATTTAAAGTTAAAAAGGTTTTTACCCTATTGCAAATGGTTAAATAAAAAATAGAACTCTTGATCCTAGTTTTTTCATAGTGATCCTAGATAGTTCTATCAGTTTGTAATATATACTTTTTATTTTATTTCTAAGAAGGGTGAACTCTGTGGAGTAAGTTTTGTCGAGAATGGAAATATTAATACATATAAAAATTATTTTGAAAACTAAACAGGAGATAAAGGAAAGGACAGGATTTAACCTGTCCTCTAAAATACTTGTAAAATATAAGTTATTCAACTATTTAACTATTGAAATATTATCAATTAAACCTTTAAAACTCCAACCATCTCCACCAATCCTTATTTTTTTTATCTTTATGGCTTGAGAAAAGTACTCTTTGATGGTAAACTCTTGATCTCTAATCCAAGTATTTTGTTCACAGGAAGGGAAAGCAACTCTAATATAATCATCACTAGTTAAGCTTTCTCCTCCTCTGTAATTGTAACAAAATCTTAAAAGAAGTTCATTGCTACTAGAATCCTCTAAGTATAGATATACACTAATAGGATACTCATTATTATTCCAGCCTGCACCAGCACCAACATTAGAGAAAACAGGATTGACATCAAATTTAACTTTACTTATATCAGTAAGCTCTATATTCAATTCTTTTTCTAAGTAAACTCCTCCTCCATTTCCACCTACATTTTCTCGTTTAAACTCAATATAATCAGAATTTATAACATCTATATTTCCTGGCATATCATCTTCATTTATAACATTCCAACTAGGATTATTTGTGTAATCTCCATCATTAAAATCTTCAAAAAATGTTTCTTGATTAGAATGATCAACTTTTATCGCCATAATTTTATTGCTACCATTCCAAGAGCCAAGAGATATAAGATAATTATCTATATTATCATGAGCAGCAAAATTGTTTGGTAGATTATGTTCATGACGCTCTGCAAAATAGTATCTAGTATTAGAATATGAAGCGTCTCCATTCCTCTTTACATAAGCACTATTACGATATTCAGTTAAACCTAGTCCATCAAAAAGATCTAATAGGTCACCTCCATTATTGTAGTAAGCTATGAGGTCATTCCAATCTGCAACACGATATTCTGAACCAAACAGATCTTGAATAATCTGATCCCAATCAGATTGATCTTCATATTTATTTGTAGTTATACCGAAATTCCCAAAAGTTATGCCACCATTATTACTGCTACTTAGAGTGATGGAAACCTCTTCACTTTCTCCTGTTAAACCCTCATTATCTGTAGCAATAGCTTTTAGAGTGTGATCTCCTTCACTTAAATTAGATGTATTCCAATCATAATTGAAAGGGAGGCTTGTAAGTGTAGTTAAGATTTCATTGTCTACATAGAGTTTAATACTTTCAATACTGCCGTTATCTTCTGCTGTAGTTTCAATAGATACTATATCTCCAATGGTAAAAGAACTACCGTTGGAGGGGGAGATAATACTAATCATTGGTGGGGTGTTTCCACTTCCTATTATTTCAACACTAATTGTAGCATCATCTGAATAACCATCACTATCTGTTACGGTCATAGTAATATTATGCTCTCCTAAAGATAAGTTGTTTATATTTAATGGTGTTCCACTTCCAAGGTATCCATCAATATCTGATTCCCACACTATATTTTCTGTAATTGTTCCATCTTGGGGATCTTCTCCATATCCTGTAAAATTTACATTTGCTCCATAAGGGAAGTATGAATTATCCAAAGGTGTTGAAATAATAGCTTCAGGAATATAGCTTAAAACAAAGTTATCCTCTAATAATATCTTCTCAAACATATTCCAACCAAGGGTATATTCTAGAAAAGTGTGTGAAAAGACCTCTAAAACAGCACTTATATGAAGATCTGCACCAACTTTTAATTCATATCCAATATCCATTGATGTCGGAGTAATTGTTGCTTCAGCTGATGCTTTCCCATAAGCATCAACACCTATAGCAGGACCGACAACTCCATAAATTTTTGTTTTTAACTCAATACCAACACCAGCTTTGAATTCAAAATTTCCTGCTACCTCTATGCTATTGTAATTAAAATTATCTGTATGAGATGAAATTCTACTCCAACTTTCATCTTCATATACAGCACCAACCATATTTTCTTCTGTGCTTACGATACCGTATGAAGCTTTCGCTGAAATTGATCCATCAGCTTTTGCTGTTAGAGTAATACTAGGAACAACAATTATAGGTACTACAGTAGGTACTGTAATAGGAGGATAGAAATATCTCACTATATCTTTATCAATCGCAGTAAAATTTTTTGCCATTCCTATTGTAGCTAAAAGATTTGTCTCTCTTGTTAAAGAAGTTGAGATCTCAAACCTTTCTAAACTAAAATAATTTATATTAAAATCAAGGTTTAGATCTATACCTGCCTTAAAGTTACCTTCAAGCTTAACCTGATCATTTGATGTTGAGCTATCTCCATCTTGGTCGTAAAAAACAACAGAAACATCAATGTTTATTCCAAGTTTTGACTTGTCGTTTCCCCTTTTGACTCCATCTGCATACCATACAGAATCAGGTTCTAAGTTGTCTAAAGGAATAGTACCTGAATATGAACAATTTTTTATTGCTTCTGTTATGGTAGCTTGTTCTGTTTCAAAAATGGTTTTACCATTCTCTTCTCTTTTACTGATAACCTTTCTTAAAAAACCTTCTGGAGTAGCATCTGAAATTCCTCCTACAACAATCTCTCCAACTTCAATATGCTCTACATTAGTATTCTCTTCAAAAACTAAAGTACCTGTTTCGTAAGAAAAAGACTCAATATTTGAGTTTGTACTAGGTTTTAAGATCTCTGTAATTTCAGCTATCTCATTTTCATTCCCATTATTATTTGTGGGAGAGCTATCATCACTACAGGAAGTAAAAAATATTCCCACTACTGATATGAATAAAGCTATCCATAGAATTTTTTTTAACATATAAATCTCCTCTCTTTATTTAGGTTTTGTAGTTTGATATTTTATAGAAAATGGGCTTAATGCTTTAATTCTATACTCATAACTAATAGGGCAAATAGAAAGCCAAATTTTGCTTATTGGTGTAAACTATGTAATAGATATTGAAAAGATATTATTTGTTAAAAGATTTAGGGTGTTACAACTCTTTTTAACAACAAGAGATTGTTGCTAGATCTCTACAATTTTTTATCTTTTATAGATATTATAGGAAGGATTAATTATTGGCATAGTTTTAGTTAAGTTATATAGGCTTAGCTAAAATAAAGAAGATTGGAGAAAAATTGTATTCAAATAGAGTAAGAAAGATAAAGCTATCAGTACTTTTAATATTTATCCTAACAGGTTTATATATTCTTTTTACACTAGAAAATGGGTTATATTCAGAAGAGATAAACTCTTCACAGTTTAATTATCAAAGGTTTTCTTCATATATTTCAGATATAAACTTCATTAAAAGTAAAACAGACTCTACAATATTTGCTCTTTCTGATCCTAGAGATAAAAAAAGAGAATCATCAATACTTCAGTTCCTAACAGGAAATGAACTAAAGTATAGATCTTTCCTTAGTTATAGTTGTTTTAAAAATTATTCATATATTGATGAAGAAAATAATAATCTGTATAATATTTTTTCAAAAAATAATACCGATTATTACCTATGTGAAACAGAATTTGAGAAGGATAGCTCTTTTATATCCAATATGAATTTTATATATACTCATCCATATCTAAGCTTAGTCAATGATAGTTTAAGGATAATTAAAAATATAAAATTCTATGACTTAGAGTTGTTTAAGGCTAATGATGATAGTAGCTTTATTTCCAAATATAGGGATGGATATAAACTAAATATTAGTAAGAAGCTATTTAAAGAGATAAAAAACCTTTATCCACTAAGTGGAGAAATATTTGATAAGAGATATAGTGAACTAGCTAAAAAAGTAAGAGCTATAACTGGTAATAATAAAATTGATGAAAGTGATATTCAGAAACTAATTATTCTACACGATATGAGATCTTACTATAGGTATCTTTTTGCTACTAGAAGTAATGAAATATTTAAAGAGGCAATGTTTTTAGGTAAGATTGATGGAAATAATGACAGTCATAAAGATTTATTAATACTATTAAATGGTTGGCGTTTTATTCCTCAAATTTTAATCTGCTATGATAAGTTTAATAAAAAGCTTTTATGGGAAAGGGAGTTTTCTGGACGGCATAGATATTTGCAAATAGGAGATGTTGATAATGATGGTAAGGAGGAGATACTTTTTGGAACCTACGCTCCATGTCATCAGCCTATATTTGATTACTATCAGAAGCAAGATATTAGAGGAGTTCCCGTTTTTTCATATTTTAGAATCTTAACAAACGATGGAAAAGATAAGATAATAGATGGAAAGATAGCAACCTACAAACTAAGTAATAATAAAAGATTTGCAGGGGTAGATTTTACTTATAACCCTGATTTAAATAAATTACTATTTGGCTTATATACTCCTGGAGATTACTCTGAAAAGTCTCTTTTAACTCTTGATCTAAAAGGAAATAGGATTGATACCTTAGATATAAAATATAATCAAGCAATACTTGTTTCTAAAAATAAGAAACCTTTTATAATAAATCACACTCCAAAAAAGGAGACAGAACTAATAATACTTTCAGAAGATTATAAGCTTATTGAGAGGAAGATTATATCTAAAAAACCTGTTTCATTTAATGTAAGTGATAAAAGGTTTGACTATAAAACTAAATTGTTTGGAAAGAACTATTATATAGGATCATCAGGTAACTTTATGTTATTTAATGATGATTTTGAATTAGTATATGAAAAGGATATTAATCTAAATGATTTTGTAACCTTAGATGATAATAAATTTTTAGTACTAAGCAATAATCACAACGATGATAATGGTTACACTCAAAAATTACATCTTCTTGAGTTCCATAAAACTCGTAAACTTAAAAAGGGTGGATTAATCGCTCTTGGGATTGAAATTTTACTTCTTTTAATCTACTACTTTATAAAAAATACTCTCTTCATTCCTAGTTACAACTCCAATAAAAACTATCTTATTTTACACACCTTCTTTGGTGGGATATACTACTATTCTCTGTATGGGAGTATAAAAAAAGTGTATAAAACTCCAAGAAAGATTTCAAAAGATAGGACTCAGCTTTATACTCTTTTAGATCAGTTTGATAGGAGTTCTATTAAAATTACTGAGAAGTCATTCCTATTATATAAATTTGAGGTGTTTGAGGTTAAAACACATGAAGATATGATAATTGTTCAAAGAATTTCTCACGATATGAAAAATGATTTAATGAATATAAGGATGCAATTAAATAGTTTTCAAAAAGAGATTAATAAAAGTGAAGATAGATTTAAGTATAAACCTATTATAAGCTCTCTATCTGAATCTCTAGATGCTGTTTCAAAAAAATCTATTACTCTTTCAAATTTCTCCAATCTTGAGAGTCTTAATAGAGATAAAATTGAGTTAGTGAGTGTTATAGAAAAGATTTTGAGATCATATTTGTTTAAAGATATGGAGACAATAATAGAGCCTAACTTTATGGTTTCAGAAGCAAATATAATTGGTGTTGAGAACAAGTTTAGTATGGCATTTAAAAATCTTTTAAATAATGCTATAGATGAGAGTGAAAAATTAAGTAATGGTAAGAAAGTTGTTGAAATAAAGGTATATGAAGAGAGGGGCTTTTTTATTATTTTAATAATGAATAGATTTAGAAAAAAGATTGATATTGATAAGTTTTTTGAGATTGGTTTTACAACCAAAGAGAGTGGAAGTGGTGCAGGTGTTTCTATCTCGAAACAGATAAT